>DASWCM010000001.1 GCA_036390115.1 Blattabacteriaceae bacterium
TAAAATAAGTTCTTGTGTAAACGGAAGCCTAAGCCATTTCTCAAACTCTTCTTTTTTAAGCTGCTCAGTTAAGTTATCTTCCTTTACTTCAAGTTCTATATCTCTTGAAGCACTTTTATTATATGCAGAAGTAAAACTCATTTTTGTTGGCCCATTCCTAAATATTGTGTAGCTTGTTGCTCAATCTGTTTTAATTGCATTACTTGTTGTGGAGTTAAAGATTTAATATCTTGTTCACTAGCAAAAGCTTTAACTAAAGCAGAAAGAGAGGCAACTAATTGTTTTCCAATATCTCCTTGTTGTAATATTTTTGTATATTCTTCTGCCTTATCAGGATAAGAAAGTATTAAATAATCTTGAATAAATTTTTGAGCTAGTGCTGTTGTTTGAATTACTGGCCAATCAGTTCTCATCTGTTGAAGCTTATTTTGTCTTTCTATTACATCTACATCACCTGCCGGCCTTACTTCGTAGACTTTACTTATGATTTCTGAATCATTTATCATTTCCATTTCACTACTAGGAATCATTTCTCCAGTTGGAGATGGAATCATAATAGGAACTTGTTTTTGAAGAAAAGGAATCTTACCTTGTAAAGCTTGAGATTGAACAATTATCCAAACAAAACTAAATATTGCTCTTAAATCTTCAGAGAAGTCTGCTAATCCGATACTTTCCTGTTGTTTTTCTTCAGTTTCAGCGAGAGAAAGTTCTTTTGCTGTCTTACGACTATCTTTTCTATTTGACACAGCAAATGAGGTCTTACCTGTACTTTGGGAATTAAGAGTAGCAAGATACTGCATCGCTGTTAATACTAACGGGTCTGGGTATTCCGTGTGAAAGAAATTAAGTGGTTTAGAATAAATTCCACCATGAGTTAATTCTACATCTAATTGTTTTATATCTGCACTTTCTCCATCATCCGTCGTTGGACTTGCATATACATTTGCAGCTCTAAGTAATCCATTAGTAAAACCACTTACTATTGCAGACTGAGCTTCTTGCATTGGTAAATCTAAAAATCCTCTTCCAACATGCTCTGTTAAAATTTCTTCTTCGTCATCTTTATATAAGTATTGAAAAATAGGATATAATCCTACATCTTTATCTATCCAAATCTTGGATGGTGTGTTTCCTCCTTGTAGCTGTTCAATTTGCAATCCAACACCATCCGGAGATTGTTGTTCTGCTATACCAAGTTTTAATTTTTCTGGATCTTTAAGCCAACTAGAAATATTAGAATCCCTAGAATACCAACAAACCCATACAGCATTATTATATTTATAATATACTTTATAGACTGTAACAGTATCGTCTCTTTTTCTTTTTGCAGTATTAGCAGAAATTATAACATCAATTTGATCAGAAGAAAAACCTTTAGATTTAAATTGTTCTAGCCTAAGTAAAGTTATATCATATCTACGAATTACATACTCAGAATCTTGTAGATTTGAAGTTTTTTTATTATAAAATAACTTATCAAATCCTATATGTTCAAATCCAACATGAAGTGGTTTAGTTTCATCAAAAACAACTTCAATAGAATCCCAGCCATGAAGTTGAGAGCCATCTATAAGTTTTTTAAAATCTTTATACCAACCTTGAAAAGTAAGTCCTTTTGTAAACTCTTTCTCGAGATTATCTGTTTGAATCTCAGGATTAGATATACAAGTAAAAATTGCAAGTCTATTAGATTGTTTAAGGAAAGCAAGAAATTCTGGAAGTTCTCTAGATATATTAGTATCTATCACTCTCTGTGGAACAAATGTCTCATCTGGTAAAATGTCACCAGATTTTCTTAAACCTTCTACATCTAAATCTATATATCGTTCATTTCTTCTTTGTTCTGCTTCTTTACATAAAGAACTCCAGCTATCTATTAAATCATTTATCCTTATTTTAGCTTTATCGTAATCAAAATAATCATCATAAAATAAATCTATAACTTGGTCATCGGCCGGAGCTTTTAATAATTCTGGCATAATTTTTATTTTACTTCTAAAGAAGTAATTTTAGTTGTGTCAATTACATTATAGCTATTAGAAGTAAATATAATAGCAACCTCTTGAGTAGGTGATACTGCGATAATATCTGGACTATCAATTTTAAATTGCTGACCATCACTAATATGAACAATAAAAGATTTAAATGGATATAATCTAATAGATTCCCGAAGAGTAGTTCTATTCATATATTAAATTTTATTGGAATCTTAACTCCATTTCTAATTACAAAACCATTTGTTACTACAAACTCAAAAAGTGTTTTTTCTATTCTAACATCCTCTAAACAATAATCTATAACTTCTGCATGTCTATTTTGCTGATATAGTTTTGGCGCCGTAGCTCCATCTAATGTTTTTCTCATCTTTACTGTCTCAAAAGCTACATCATCTAATTTTACACCTCCATGTGTAAAACCAACGAATTTATCAGGATTAAGTCCTTTACTTATCCAAATTTCTCGAAGGATATCAAAATCTTTAGAAACTTTAATTTTATCTTGTGGTATAGACCAACAAGCTGTAATTACTTTCATATCAAAATTTACAGTATTATATCCTACTATATAATCGTAAGTAAGAAGTATGTCTAGAGCTTCTAATTTAGAATTATCATCAAATACTCTATATCTACCAGTAAAGTAATCAAATAAGCAAAGACAACTTATACCCATATTGGTGTGGTCACTCCAGCCTTTTGCCAAAGATTCTATTGGTTGCTTGATTTCCAAATCAAATACAGCAATTTTCTTATTCTCTAGCATAAATTTTAATAAAATTGTTCTTCAGTCTCATTATCTTGTGCTACTGGAGTCATCTTTAACGGCTTGAGTTTTCTAGATGGTGGTTCGTAAGTTGATACTGGCTGTCCAGGCTCTTTATTAGATTTCTCAGGTTTATCTAGATTTTCCTGCGCACGCGCATGATCTAATCTTATACCAACCATATCTCGAATATATTCAAGGAGTTTACGGTCGTTTATTTGCATTATTCGAGATTGCCACATTTGGTGCTGAGAATTTTTAGCCATATTTATTTACCTTTCCAATCATAACACTAAGAGACATTCAATTTCAATATTCATAAAGAAGCTCCAAAAAGATTTAAAGCTAGTAAAGCATTACTTTCACAATTATCACAACGTTTATTTCTAGATTGCTCTTTTACCGTAGCCCATCTAATATTTAACTTCCAGTTATTTTCTTTACACTCATCACATTGGCCACAAGAATAATTTCCGTTTACTAAAATTCTATCAAGAGATTTATCTTTAGGCTTTTCTCCTAAAATAGAAATAAAATTTAAGACAGAACCCTTTAAAAATTTACATACTTGAATTCCACGGCCTCCATAATTTTTATAGTATAAACTATTTGAATTCTTACATCTATCTTTCATATTAGACCAACAACTCCAAGTTGGAGTTCCATAAAATCCATGAACTTCATTCCTAGGATTAAAGCATCCACATGACTTAGTTTTACCTGCCCTTAAACTAAGACCTCGTATAATTTTAACATTACCACAATCACACTTACATTTCCATAACCTCCCATAAATATCTCTTCCAGATTTACCAATAACTAATAACTTCCCATATCTATTACCAATCTCATTCTTATACATAATTATATTTACTATTCTTTTTTGTTTTATGTCCAGTAATAATACTAAGTGAACCATGAGCATTTGTTTTCTTCCTTCTCTGTAATTTCATTCCATTCCAAGTTATTTGTTCTTCTATTTCTTCCGGAGTCATTTTAGTAGAGTCTTTTTCTACTTTAACAGATTCATCTTCTATAAACTGATCTAAAAAATCTAATACTTTAATATTAGAAAATGCTAAAACAGCAGCATCAGCCCTATCAGGAGAATTTATTCCTTCAGCTATCATTTCAAGTTTGCTTTGTAAACAAAGCTTATCTATTCCTGCTGTGCTTTCTTTATACTTTCTACTTGCAAGTTGAGAATATAGTTTATCATCATCTAGAAGAATTATTACTCCTTCTTCTACTAAACGAGAAAACTTACTCCATATTTCTGCACCTCTATTCCGAAATTGTTTTTTATTCTTAGCGGCGGACTGATTTAATACTCTATTTATCATCCACTTCTTTTTACGTAAAATATCTATTACAGCTCTCCCCACGCCACCATCATCACCATATATGTATGGATGATCTTTAGGAATCTTAGCTTCAGATAGTTCTTTATCTATGAAATCAGCTAATAAAGTTGCATCTTTTATTCTACAAGTTTTTTGTTTAATTTGTTTATTTCCCTTAAAAATACTTACTACAGACTCATCACCATTTGTAGAAAGAGCTATATCAATACCAATTCTTATTTCATTACCAAAAGATTTAATGAAATTTAGTTTAACTTTATTTCTTAATTTCTCAAGCCGTTCATGGGATAAAACATATTTCCCATCTATAAAAGTAAAAAGTGCGAGCCATTTACTTCTAAAGTGTGGATTAAATTCTCCAAGCTCTTTTAAATCTTCATCAAACTCATCTCTACTTTGATGAGGGCAATCAAAAAATGTTACACGTTTTTTATTTGGCCAATTGATAAAAGACTTATAAAAATCTCCAATAGGGGCACCAGGAGTTGATACATTAATCCAATAATTAAAACCAGTACATCTACGTAAAGCTCTAAAGATTTCAGGAGCTACAGATTTTGCTTCATTCACAATTATCGCCATTTCACTATTAGGTTCGAGTGGATGATAGCCTTCTGCTTTTCCTTCTTCATCTGTAGCAAATAGAATAATCTCAGAACCAGACAAATTACAAACTATATGCCTTTTATTTACTTTTAAAATAAAAGCACCTAGATTGGCAAGAGACCAATTATTTATTCTTTCCGCAAGACCACTTATGTAAGCTTCTGTTTGATTTGTAAGTTGAACTCCCGAACTTGAAGTTATAATAACACGACTACGTATTTTTGTAAGAATAAACCAAAGAGAAAAGGGAGCAATAATAAAAGCATCTTTACCAGAGCCATTTGCTGCACAAAGAGCAAATTTATGTGGATGTAAACTTGTAGATTTAACTCTACATAAAGATTCTCCTGTATCTATTTGCCAGGGATGAAGAATTACAGTTCCATTATTTATTTGTGGGTCAAAGAAAGCAAGAAGTTCTATTGATGTATCAAAACCTTCAAGGCGCTGCCAATTTTCATAGATTCTTTCTGGTTTTTCATCATTAAAATACTCAGAATCTTTTTTATTTTCTCTGGCACTTTCCTTTTTAAAAGATTCATCTGCAGAGAGAGGAATTACTACTCTTTTGGCTTCAATTAAATCTGGATTTTCTAGTAACATTTATTTATTAATTGAATTCTTTTCTGTAATCTCCACAATATGTTCCGCATCAATAGTTCTAACTATATTATCCGAGTCAATTACAACTAAAATTCCAATACCAATTGCTACAAAATCCATATGGGGAATCTCAATCTTATCTCCATTTGACAGCTTCAATGTAAAAGCTTTATTAGATTCTCTATGTCTAAACTGATTTAAATTCATAAAAATTACTCTAAAAATTCTTTTAATCCATCAACGATAGAAATAAAAAGAACATCCTTTACTCTCTGCAATTCTGGCAATCTATCATATGGAACCATATTTGGATGCTCTTTCTTTTCTACATTTTTAATAGAACTATATTTCCATCCAGCTTGGAGTCTAATTTTTAACCATTCTGAATGATTTTCTTCTGCCGTCCCATGAGTATTTTTAAGACGAAATTTTACACCTGCTATAACATAATCTTTTTGCCAGTCTGGAGATTGTGACCAAAGAAACTGTGAAAAATCTCCTAAACTTTCACAATAAGCTTTATTAGCTTCGTGCGCAATTCTAGCTATGTCCTCTATTTTCATTCTGATTTTACAAGTTTTCTTCCACCATTTACATCATCTACTATTGAAGCACCGGGAACAAAACATAAAGCTTCACTTATATTTAATCCTTGTTGTGTTGTTACTTGAATAACACAGCCAACCCCATTTATTTGATATGCTTTAGTAGATTTCATCCAGTTTTCACTTTTAGAAGATGCTTTACATAGTAATTGAAAGCTATCACAATTACCAAACATCACAACATCAGTTACTTTAGTTGAAGAAACATCAATATTAGATACTATTTTAGGAGTTTCTACTGCTTTAACTGGTTCTACTGGAATTTCTACTTTAGAAATTTCTTTTACTACCGGCGTCAGAACTTTAATAGGTTCTATTGGAATTACTACTTTAGTAATTGGAGCTTCCGTTTTAATTATCGGAGCCGTTACTGGAATAATTACTGGAGTAGTTTCTTTCATAAAAAGTTTTTAGTCTCCATTACTTATCACAAGATAAGAATTAAAAATGCACTCAACTCCTCCTGGGAATTTTTATTTTCAATCATCTGGAGACTAAATTAATATTCTGTCATAGTTTTCTACACAAGTAAAAATCAAACCTGAAACAGACGCCAAAAATTCTAGGAAAAGCGAAACATAAAACTAGAATTATTTAGTATTTTCAGTCTATTTGACCTATGACAGAAATTAAAGTGAGTATGATACTTTATCATGGAGGTATTTACAACCATAAGATAAGTATTTTATCTAATTAAACATACTCACTAATTGAGGAACTCTATAAAGTCACCGCGAGAGACTGTGAATCAGGTCGCTTGTGAGAACCTTAATTTAATCCCTTTATCGCTATCTATAGAGTTCCAAATTATTATTTCCAATTAAGCTCGCGCGCAGAAATTTTAATAATAAATTCTTCATTTATAATATAAAGACCGGGTTTTCTAGTATATCCTTGTGTTTTAATGCAAGATCATAGGTAGATATATCTACACCCAGAATTTCTATTCTTGTCGGTCTTCTATTATTAGCTTGATTTTTCCAAGTATCCCATTTAATATTTAATTCCCATCCATTTTTTAAACATTCTTCACATTTACCACAAGTGTAACCTTTATCATTGTTAATTCTTTCTATACTATATTTTTTAGATGGCCTATATCCAATAACAGAAGTAAAATTATCAGGTGATTGTGCTATAAATTGGCAAACATTAATTCCTCTTCTTCCATAATTTTTATACTGTTCATTATTTTCATTTTGACATCTACCTACCATTGAATTCCATACATTATACTCAGGAAAATAACTCATCCCATGAATTTCCTTAAATCCACACCTACAACCACAAGATTCTGAACCTCCATTTAATAATGAACGTTCTCTTATGGAAGATTCTTTACCACAAGAACATTTGCATAACCAATAATATACAGATAAATATCTCCAATCTATAAAATCTGAACGCCAGATTTTTTCTTTAACAATCTTATCCAATTTAATGACAATAAGATTACCAAAAATACGTCCTGTTAAATCTATTTTCTTTTTCATTCACTTAAGTGTTTTACTTCTGTTGGGATATCAATTATCTTATTTTTACCTTGCTCTATAGCCTTCTTGGCAGCTAACATTTGATCGTTAATAAGATTCACATTAATATTCAACATTTTTAATGATTGAGTATTATTCCTTCCCAAATTCTCGTAAAGAATAAATTTAGCAGCTTTATAGCTTACATTGTCTTTTTCAGACCAAACTAAACTAGACATTCTAGCCTTGGCCATAGCAAATTCATCATCTGTAAAAAGAGATGGATTCTTTTTAGAATCTTTTCTAAATTTGCTACTAGAACTTATTAAAACCATCTTAACCGACTCCTCTTCAAGTCCAAGAGCTTCCGCAATCTGAATAGGCTCCATATCAGACTGTTCGTATAATTCTGTTATCTGCGCATTTAACATTTCTTTATTCATGCTATGACAGAATTAATTCCATCATCTTACTTCGTAATACTATATTCCGCGCGCGAGAACTTAGTTTATCTATTAAATTTTTCACTCTAATTCTCTATAGAAAACAAGTAATAGTAGCAGATTCTGTGCCAGTTATTTAAACTTTTATGTTTTAGAAAATGTTATACTGGAGTAAGGATTTTTTAATAGGGAAATTGTGAGAATAGCAGTAGTCGGTTTTCATTTTATTTCGTATTCGATTTCCAATGTTATATGAAACTAACATTCTTAGTCTCAACTAATAATCTTAGATGAAACTATAGTTAGTAAGTACTCACTTACTTTCCTGGGCACTAAGTTAGTAAGTACTCACTTACTATATAGATAGTCAACTACTAATGACCAGGCTTTAATAGTTAACTAGTCAACTACTGTCCATGTCCTAAATCTGGACTGTCTCAAAACTGGAATAAAACTAGACACTCAATGTATTGCATTTGCAGTGCGTTTGCATTACATTTCACTGGGTGAATATACCAAATACACCACCTGTAGTAGCATAGCAGGTCTATGTATACCATATATTGTGTTGGCACGCGAATTGCATATAGTAACTTGGAGTTCGTCAGTGTGAACTAAGGAGCACACTCCAACGTCCTCTTGTTAACTTGGACTACATAGTGTCCAAGGTGCCACAGTCCAGAATGCGTGTGTTATTTTGGATTGGCGAAGCGTAAATTTGCTTATGTAGTGCCAAGTTGAATCCTCAAAGCAAAGGACGAAAGTCCACAACCTAGAAGGAAACAATGGAAACCCTACAAGTAGAGCAGAAGGAAAGTAACATCTATGAAACTTTCCGTGATGCTATCAAAGCAACCGTTTATGCAACTGTTGTGAAAGTCCGTAATACTTCAACGTCATTTAATTGGAGTGTCGGCAAAGTAATAAGTGCTTGTGCGGAAGCGTGCAATCTTCCTATTACAAACACGCCAGCGGACTTTAAGCGAATAGTCAAATTTGAGTTTGACAAGCTTAAACACAACATTGCCCAAAACAGTAGCTATGAACTCAAGCGTTCACGAGAAGACTTCATATTGAGTGATGGAACAATGCTTGGCCGTTTAACAAACGTGCATACTAAGTTCATTGAGCTTGAAACTCAACTTCTTGAAGCATCCAAGATGTATTCACGTCTTGGAGTTAAGATGACTGATGAAACTCTATCCTCTGAGAAACGTTCAGCAATACGCAAACGTATGAATAAGCTTGTGGTTGTTCAAGACCACGTAAGAGCTGAAATCGCACGTCAAGCAGTATTAGTTGCTGAAGCTAATCAGACTGCCACAAGTTAACAAAAGCAAGTCCTCTGGATTATTATATTCAGAGGATTTTGTTTTGTTAATTCGCGTTAGATAGTAAAGACCTTAAGAATCTATTCTTAAATGTCTAATCAGAATTATCATTCCATAGCTTAAATGTATAAATCTAGCGCGCGTGTGTCGTCTAGTTTCATTTAAGAATTAGTTTGTTTATTGGTAAGAAAGCAAACTTATGCCTAAACAAATCTTATCTCTTTTCGTAATGAGCGAGGCTAAGATAACAGTTTCTGAAGGAATAAACAAAATTCCGTCTAAAAATCTAGACGATAAACACAATCCAGGATGAAATGTTATAGAGTAGCATCCAAGATAATAAAATCTTGGCACGTTTCTTGCTCCACTTAGTAATCCTGGACATTTAATTTATGACAAAAGAACAAAAACTAACAGAACAGTTTAATACTTTAACAGAATCTATTAAAGATTTTATTAAAGCATGTCCAGAATTTCCTGAAGGATTTGAATTAGTTAAAAGAATTGGAATCAACGTAGCTAATGTAGAAACTACCCTTCACTGGGAATTTAATTGTTTAGAATTAGGAGTTTTTTTTTCAAAATAAAAAGGAGAGTTTGTGTTTCAATTTTTAATGTTTAATGAATTTATGAAGGATTTCTAATATTTTCTATGCTTGTTACCTTCATATACATGAATATACTTATATATATATATATATATATATATATAAGACAAAAAAAGAGCATTCCCCCCTTTCCAATATAAGGAGTAATAAGAAAACAAACAAAAGTAATTGAAAACAAACAAAAGTAATAAGAAAACAAGAATTTTCTTAGAAAATATAATTAAAGAAATAAAAAAGACAAAAATTCTACCTTTGATAAATCTAGCTAACAGCGGAAAAGAACAAATTAAGTTGAGGTCACAATATGGTCTAACTCAAGATCGGGTGTCTTTAATCAAATATTAACTTAGAAAGTTCCTATCAGTGATATTCTAAATCTAATATTTACAACTTTACTGTTTAACCCAATCACCTAATTACAAATAACCTATAAGCATTTTTCGTGCCAAGCTAAAATAAACATATGACTCTATTTACATTCATTAGACTTTACGCAGTTAGAAAATCAGGTCCATTTCTTCCAAGAGAAGTAAATATGGAAGGAAATTTTATAAAATATATGCTTAAAGAAGGGCATATAGAAAGTAATGGAATGGGTTACTATAGTGTTACAGAACGATGTGCAAAGAATCTAGAAGCAGTAAAACAAACAATGATAAAATTAGATGGAAACAGAGGATGGAAGGAGATAAAATGAATCTAAGAGAACTTAAACGTAGTTTACAGGAGAAAACATTCACTTGTAATAACAATGAACAACTAAAATTTGAAATACTAGCAACAATTTTAACAGAAAATAACAATATTATTAAAGGAAGGTTGCAAAATATAAATGTAAGCAAAGAGAATAAGAGTATTACTCTTCACTTTTTTGAATGTTTTCCAAGAACATGAAAAATAAATCAATTAAAACACAATGAAAATACACATATACATAGTCTGGGTTAATATTAACGATCAATTTAATTTCTTTGAAGCATTTTCTTGCTTAAGAGATGCTGATTCACTTAAAGAAAAACTAGGATATCAAGGAATACCCTCTAAAACAACATTACATATATTAGAAATTAAAGAAAATTATCTTGAAACAGTTAGTGGAGACTATATTAAAAATCTAAAAGTATGAAAACAATAAGATATGGTCTAACAAAAGGAGCAAGAGTTTGGAAAGGAAAAGAAGAAATTCATATAAATATTCTTCAGCTAGAATATTATTTTATAGACTTATTAGAACCTATGGAAGAAGGAAGTTGTCGACAAATAAAAATTAATTTATTTTGCCCTGATGGAACAATAGTAAAGAATGTTACTGTTGTTGGTTTTTGTATTAAACTAGTAAATAAAGATTCACTTTTTGATGGAAGATTCAACTCAACACAAGATAAATTATGACAATACAAAGTATAATAGAACAATTACCTCATTCTCTTAGAAAAAGCTATCTTAAAGCTTCTTTCAAACAAGCAGCAAATAAAATGAAAGAACCTGAAAGAACAATTTTACTTACCTGTGGTATCTCAGGAAAATATAAATTAGAAACTAAAATTTTAGAAAAATTTAGAAAAAATCAAGTAAAAATACTATTTTCTATGCTAGAAGACTGGAAAGCAGAAATAAAAGAACATAAACAGTTACCAATGATATGACAAAATTCTATCAATTAGAGGAAGAAAATATTAGAAATTTTGGTATCACAGTATCTAAAGTAGATAAGCTTTGGTTTTTCAGATTGTATTTATGGAAAATTAGAATTTGTTTTACAAATAAAAAAACCAAATGAAATCTCTAAAAAATAAACAAGATAAAATACTAAACAAATTAAACCAAAACCCAACAAGAAAAACATATTGGAAAATTTTACACAAAATAGAAAAAGAAATAAAAAAGAAAAGATTATAACAAAAGAAAAAAATCTATAAAAAACTAAAAAAGAGTAAAAATATATTATGCCAACTTCTAGTTTTAGAAATAAAAATTTTAGATGCTTAAATAAAAGATAAATAAACTATTAAAAAATAATATTTCTTAATCTAAGTCATAGTTGGCACACTTCTTGCTATCTCAACAATATCAATTTGCATCTCAATTTATGAAAAGATATTTAATAATTTATGTTTTTGATGGAGAATTTATGATTGAATTAATAAAAGCAGATAGCATATATAAAGCTCTAGAAGAATTTGAAAATTCAGAAATAAGATTTCATGAAATTCATTCCATAATACAAATAAAATGAAAATATACCAAGTATTTGATAATAATAAGCCAGCACAATTTCCATTCCATAAAGTTCATCCAAGCTGGAAAAGAAGTAAATTTAATTCTTTCATAAAAGCCTTTAATTATGCAAAACATTGGTTAGGAGTTTATAAAAATTCAGTCCAGCTAAAATTAAATACTCCTTCTGATTACACAGGATATGGAGATTTAATTGAAATAAGAAGAATTTCCTAAAATTAGGAAATAAAATATTAAATTAGGCTACCGCAAATTAATACAAAACAAACAAATGAAAAGATACTTAATTATATTTATATCAAAAGATCAATTCTGTGCAAGTGAAATAAAAGCAAAAAGTATAAATAAAGCTTTAATTAAATTTGAAAAATCAGGTATGAGTTATGAAGAAATCTATGCAATTAATAGAATAATTTCTTAAAATAATCTCAAAAAGAGACAGAAATAGTATAAATTGACAGCGCGAACTATTTATATTACTTCTGCAATAAAACTAATAACAATTCGCGCAAAAGAAAGAACAGCATATGAAGGAATTCGTAATAGATGTGGAGAAAGTAGAGAAAGTAGAAAAGAAAAACAATGGACAGGTTGTTAAAGATGAAAAAGGACAACCAGTAATTGAGGAACTTAAAACAACAATTAAAGTTCCAATTATTCCAGTAAAAATTCAAAAAGGAAGGGGACAAGGAAGTGAATATCTTGCTCCAAAAGATCTAAGCACGATGAGCTTGAATGATTTGCTTAAGATTTTTCCTTCTGATGATCTCTGGAATAAACTAATCAAACCAAAGATTAAGCAATTCTGTGCAACAATAACCACAGAAGCAAGTATTGAAGCAGGACGAGTTACTGCTGCAATGATTAACAGTAAGCAAAACAAAAAGAAGAGGAAATATACTGAAGAGAAACCAATTCAAGATGAAGAGAAATTCTATGAAGCCTTTTCTCGAATGTTTCAGACATTATCTGCAAGGGGAGAATCTCTTGCTGGACTTACACGACAACAGAATGAACTTCTAATGGAATTGCTATCTCTTGATAGTAAGAAGCCAGATTACGGAGTTCGTTCAGTTGCCCTTCTAGACGAGATACGCAAGGTGCGTGAAGCAATTGATGATAAGAAAGCTGATGATTCTGAAGAATCAGGAGAAGATGAAGGAGAAGATAAGCCAGAAGCAGTTGCTGCTTAATTAAAACAAAAAGGTAGTAGATAAATATTTTTATTTACTACCTTTCTTTCTTTTATGAAAATCAAAGAACTTATAGAAAATCTATCTAAATTTAACCCAAATACTGAAATAATAATACTTAACGAGATTCAAGATTTTGCTGAGCTTACTTCTATAATACAAAAAGATGTAATAAAGGAAGAAGTAGCGTGGAACGATGAATTAGATGAAGAGGAACTAGATGAAGAAATCAACATAATTATATTATCATGATAATTAAAACAAAACGTGGATTTAAAGTAGTAAGCAAAGAAGGAAAGAATCTATCCAAAGATAATCTTACAAAAGAAGAAGCCGAGAAACGTTTACGTCAAGTTGAATTCTTCAAATATAAAAGAAAGAAATGAAAACTACAATAACTATATGCACTTTCAAAAGAAAAAAGAATTCTAAAATAGAAAAAGGAATAGCAATTGGAGAAGTTGATATTATCATAGATAAGAATCTTAAAATAGTGAAGAATATTGTATGGAATTATTCTTTACATTGGGCTGAAGGAACATTACCTATAGAATTATGAATTCTCCCCTTCTAACATTGCCAATTCTAGCTAAATTTGTAGATCTAATTATAGGCTATCAAGATTTCAAACAAATAGATGATAACAATTTATTAGAACTTATTAAGCTAGTAGATAATGAGGAAAAACTATATCATGTAGAAAATAATATACTTTGGTATAAGAAAGCTTGGTTAAAAGATATTGATAATATAGCTAGAAAAAAGAGAGAGTCGGAAATAGTAAATTCTATAGTCGATGAAAGAAAAAGGGCAATAAAAGAACTTCAATTTAAGTTAGCAGAATTATCTGGACTCGAGGAAGATAAGTTATTAAATATGGCACTTTCTATTTTACATAAAAGAAAAGTAGATACGGCGAAGCTTTTTAATGTTGATATTGAGAATATTCCAGATTGTCCTGTAAATTATATAGTTATAGACGGCTCTACTGAGTATAAATTATAAAACCATTAGAACAAGAAATTAAATATGAACACTATAAAATTAACTAAATTAATAAATGAAACAGTAGAAGCAGCAGGTGAACAAGAATTATATGAATTAGGTTTACATATTCTTAAAAATTGTAATAGACCTTCTTGTACACATTGTCAAGAGATTCTTAAGGCTATTTTAGAAGATAATGAAAAACCTAATTAAATTAATAGAACTTTATCAAAAGATGGCAGATTTAACTTTACTAAAATGTAAACAATGTAGAGTTCCTCTTAGTTGTTGTTCGATAGAATATTGTGAAATAGCATCTAATTATGCTAAAGAAATTTACAATATAAATTTACAGCCAACAGAAAATAAAAAATTACCATTTATGAGTTCACATGGATGTATAGTAGAACCATATTTAAGACCAATGTGCACACTACATGTTTGTTCTATTAATTCTATTGGTTGTGATATTAAAGATCCAAAATGGACAAAAATATATTTTGAGCTTAGAGAACAAATAGATATTTTAGAATATGAAGAAAGCTAAGGAAATCACATTAGAACAAGAACTAAAAAATTTAGATAAATGTTTTCAATTAGCTAAATCACGTTACTCATTTAATAAAGAAGATCGTTTTTTATCTAATATAGCTTTACTTTTTGGTGTAAAAATAACAGAAAATAAACCAATAGAATTTTCAGATATTTCAATCTTCTATAATCAGTTAGTAATCATAACAAAGGATAAATATGCTAGTAGAAAATTTATTGAAGAAGAAATTAAAGATATTAAGATATGTGATGAAGAGAAAAAAATATTGGGCGAAGATATTAAAGAACAAGAAAAGGGAAGATCAGAAATTAGTTCAGTCTTTATTTCGAAATTCCCAGATCAAATAGCTACATTACTTCATCAGAAAGATGGTTGTGAACAAGAAGAATGCGCAAGACATATATTTAATAAAATTTGGGTAGATGAAGAAAAAGGTCATCTTTTAAGTGCACAAACAGGAGCCGGTAAAACATATATTCTAGCTTCTATTATCAAGAATCTACTCCATAATAAATTTCTACAAAAATGTAATTGTATTTCTCCATTACCTATCGTCTATGTAACTAAAGCATCAGTAGTAGAACAAACAGAAAAGGTATTTAAAGATGAATTTAATAT
Organism: Blattabacteriaceae bacterium; assembly: GCA_036390115.1. Classification (NCBI taxonomy): domain Bacteria; kingdom Pseudomonadati; phylum Bacteroidota; class Flavobacteriia; order Flavobacteriales; family Blattabacteriaceae; species Blattabacteriaceae bacterium. The sequence goes on from DASWCM010000001.1 coordinate 15,388, forward strand.
AGATACAGTTAATACTGTAGTTGTGGTTAATATAGAACTTTTACGTAGTAAATTTGGTAAACTATTTGTAAAAGAACAGGTTAATGTAGTTTCTGGAGTAGAACATATTGAATATGTATGGAATGAAAATATATTTCCTTGTCTATTTATTTGGGACGAATGTCAAATATTAGCTAGAGAGGAATCCATTCAATCTAAGATAGCACAAGGAGTTAATAGAATAACATCTAGACCAGTATATCAAATATTTGCATCTGCTACTCCATTTTCTAGAGTATATGAAGCTAGGTGTTTTGCTGTATCTACAAGAAGCACTTTTAATTTAGGTATTGGTAAAGTAGAATTAACTGATAGAAATTGGAAACAATTTGCAGCTCAAATAGCAGGTTCAGGTGACCCAATGGATTACAATGAAGCAGCTATAAAAAGACTTGTTTCTCATCTTGATCCTTACATAACAAGAATTAAAAACATTCGTCCAAAACATAAAGCTTTTAATGGAGTTCAGAAAATACATTTTCAAACAAAAGAAGAAAGAGAAGAATATGAGACAGCTTGGGAACGTTATGAGAAAGAAAAAGCAAGACTAGAAGAAGAACAAGAAAAAACAGGAGAAAATAGTTTTTTCCAAGTATTAGCACAACTTACCATAATGAGAAAAGCAGCAGAAAAATGCAAGCGTTATCATTATGCTGAATTTATGGATAAGACATGGAAAGCAGGTAAAGCACCAGTTCTTGCATGTTCTTTCAAAGGAACAATTACTTCCACATACAAAATTTTAGTTGAAGACTACAATTGGAAAAGAGAAGATGTTTCTATTATTTGGGGTGGAAGTATTGAGACTATGAATCTTAAGAAAAAAGTAGCTCTTAAAATGAAAAATAATAAAGAATTTCAAGAATTAACAAAAGCAGCAGGGATTGATTTACAAGAACTTGGATTTAATCTAGAAAATTTAGAGGAAAAAACAGAAGAACAGCTTGCTTTTGAAAAGTTACATAATCTTCTTACACAGAAACCAGAAGAAAGAGAAAAAGAGAAGATGCGCTTTCAAAAACAATTGTCTAAGGCATGTTTCTTTACATTTAAATCAGGTGGAGTGGGACTCTCTTTACATCATCAATATCAAAAAGCTAGGCCGCGAGAAACTTTATTAACTCCAGTTTATAGTGAAAAGGAATTAGTGCAAGGTTTAGGTAGATGTCCTAGAATTACAAGCTTAAGTGACACATATCAATATATGGTATATTACGTAGGTACAGTAGAAGAATCTGTTGCGGCACGTGTAGTTATGAAATTAAGAAATTTAAAACATGTTGTAAAGATGAGAGAATCTTGGGAGGACATATTTGTTGGTAAGAAATATAAAGAAACAGAGGGACAAAAAGAATTAATGGATGAGATAGAGGAAGGTAATACAATGTTAGATTATATTGAGGAGAAATGAAAACACTATACAGACTTAAACCAATTTGTGTTGGTAATAATGGAACTATATTTTATAAAATTCAAATAAATAAGAAATCTATATTTAAGAAAATTAAATGGATTGATTTTGATAGTGAACTTCTTAGATTAGTAGAAGCAAATAAAGCATTAGAAGAACTTAAAAACTTTGAAAAAGAAAATGAAAATTGAAAAACAATTACAAATAGAAAAAGAATTTTATAAAACTTATATAGATATAAAAAAATATTTAGAAAAAAGATCACTAGAAGAACACAGAATAGAAATAAGAACTAAATTATATCTTTTAAGAAATAAAATTCTTTTTAAAATTCTATGAATAAACTATTTCGTCCTATGTTGGCAGCAACTTTAGAAGAATCTGATTTAAAAAACTTAACTTATCCATTAATTCTACAACCCAAATTAGACGGTATTAGATGTGTAATTGTAGAGGGAAAAGTATTAAGTAGAAAATTAAAACCAATTCCTAATAGATACATTAGAGCTTCTTTAGAAAGGTTTGAGTTTCTTAAAAAAAATCCAGTTTTAATAGATGGTGAACTAATTATAGAAGGAGATAATTTTAATGAAATTCAATCTTCTGTTATGTCAGAAGAAGGTATTCCACCATTTACTTATAAAGTATTTGATTGTTTACTTGAATGGAATTCTCAACCATATGAACAAAGAATGACACATAATTTATCTTATTTATATCATCCTAATATAGAATTTTTAAATTCAGCTATAGTTCATAATCTAGAAGAACTTCTAGAGTGGGAAACTTATATACTAAAAGATAATTATGAAGGAATAATTATTAGATCATTAGATGCACCATATAAGTTTGGAAGATCTACATTAAGAGAACAAGGATTAATGAAATTTAAAAGATTTCAAGATAGTGAGGCTGTTATACTTAGTTCTAACGCTTTTCTAAGTAATGCTAACCCAAATGAATTAGATAATTTAGGTTTAACTAAACATAGCTCAGCGAAAGCTAATTTAATACCTGAAAATAAGTTAGGATCTTTTATAGTTAGAGATTGTAATAAAGATTCTCCTTTCTATCAAATAATATTTGCTTTAGGGACTGGTTTCACTGAAGAACAAAGAAAGAAATTTTGGTTTCAAAATATGAAAGGAAAAATAATTAAATACAAATATCAAAAATTTGGTAGTAAGAATGCTCCGCGCATTCCTGTTTTTATTGGATTTAGAGAGGATTAATATATGAGTGAATTAACACAATGTAATTATTGTAGTCTAGAAGATACAAAATACCAAGCAAGAAAAAGTAAAATGAAAATTACTATGTTACCTTCTACAAGATCAGAAGGTTTGGAAGGAATAGATATTTATATTCATCCAAAAGAAGTTAGATTAAAAAATCCTATTTCAGAGGGAGACCATAAAAAATATTTCAAATCTTGGATGTGGGAAATAACAGATCATTGTGTATGTTAAAAGCTGAAGATATATTATTTAATAGTTTATGTGAGTTGTTTGAATGGCAAGAAGGAATTACTCTAGGAGGCAGATATTGGTGTTGCGATGATAAGATAATACATTCAAAAGAGGAACTATGTGAATATTTATTTAATGAAATAAGAATTATTAAACAAAAAAAAATAGAACTCCAAAAAGAATTAATTTTATTAAAATATGGCAAATAATAATGAAAGTCTAAAAGCTCTAGCATCACAAGCTAAGCTTGATCCAGCATTCAGAAAAATGCTTATAGAATCTGGTAATGAATCTCTAGTAAGAGACTTAGATGAAGTTTCAGATAAAACAAATACAGAAGTTTGGTTAAATAAGTTTATTACAAACAATTCTAAAATGATAGAATTAAAAGAACATGTTAGAAAATTAGCCCCATTAAATGATCCAATTTTGATATTTGGTGAGACTGGAACAGGAAAAGAATTACTTGCTCATGCTCTTCACGGCGAACGTAAAGGAAAATTTATAGCAATTAATTGTGCTGGTTTACCAGAACATCTTGTAGAATCTGAATTATTTGGGCATGATAAGAATTCTTTTACTGGTGCTCTTAAAGATAAAACTGGATTAATGGAAGAAGCACAAGATGGAACTATTTTTCTGGATGAAATAGGTGATCTAGCTATGCCAATGCAAGCTAAATTATTAAGAGCAATACAGGAGAAGAAAATAAGAAAAGTAGGTTCTAATGAAGAGCGTCTTATAAACTGTAGAGTTGTAAGTGCTACACATAGAGATTTAGAATTTTGGGTTCAGCTTGATAAATTTAGAGAAGACCTTTTCTATCGGATTTCTACTTTTATACTTAAGCCATCAAGTTTAAAACAAAGAAGTGGCGACATAAGTAAAATTATAGAATCTTTAGATAAAGAAGAACAAGAAATTGAAGATTATGAAGAGTTTTCATCTTTAATTGATCCTAGTAAATTGAGTGGCAATGTTAGAAGTCTCCAGCAAATCTATAGAAGATATATAATCTTAGGAACAAAACCACACGAATAGAATATGAAAACACGTGAAGAAATATTAAAAATATTCGATACAGTAGAAAAGCATTTTACAAAAACTTTATTTGATATAGAAAAATATTTAGATGATAAGAATATTCCAGTTGAAAATTATAAAAAAGATATTACAGAAAAGTTAAATAAATTAGGAAATGATCTCTTAGAAAGTTTAATAAAATTGTAATTTTTTAATATTAAAATAGGTTGGCACGAATCTTGCTTATATTATTTTGTCAATTTGCGCTTTTCACTAGCTATACAATAGTATAATTATGTCTGAAGAA
>DASWCM010000002.1 GCA_036390115.1 Blattabacteriaceae bacterium
AACTTTTAGAAGAAATTTCTTATCAGTAACTTTTGGAAAAAAAAAATTGTCATTATTTTTGAAAATTGTATGAGCGTATTAGAAAGTTCATGATAATATTAGATATATTATTTAATTAATTATGTATTAATCATGTAGCTCGGTGGTGTAGCGGTAAGAACGCCTGCCTTCTGAACGGAAGGTCCTGGGTTCGAATCCCGCTGCGAGCAAACGTAAATGCAAATTAATTAAATCTCGTTGAGCGCACAATTTAAACATCGTATTGCATTTACGTCCGAAGCTACAGCCGGTTACACTGAAGCATCGAGATAAGCGCGATCTGTTGCTAGAATCAAAAAAGTGTAATCGGTGTGAGCGCCCTCTTGGTCACTGACGGAACTCAGGATTCGTAAAAAATCCGGCTAGCGATGTTAGTGTACCATAGGATAGCACAGAAAGCAACGGGAAACTACTGTGTAAATGCTCAAGCCAATTCCCCAGGTAGCTTAATTGGTGGATTGCAGGTACAACACAACAGTGTTAGCAATCCCCATTAAGTCGCCTACGCGTAGTAATACGTATGGCACTATTTGATTTGATGAAGAACCCATCTAATGAAGAAGAACCAGTAACTGGAACAGGAATACAACAGGAAGCAGGTAAGAAAGAGAATATTAATCTTGATCACATTTTCCCCTTTGATGATGACATTATTGGACCATCAAAAAATGCACATTTAAAATATGTTAATGTAAGACAGTTATCAACCAGAGTATTACCTAGATTTAATTTAGTAATGGAAAAATTCCGTATAACTTTTAGACATAAGTTACCAAATGATATTGGTCAAGTAGATTTAATTACTCGTGCACTAAAAGAACTTGTAGCATTTAGTCAAAAGCAAACAGATTTTAAACCTGGAGACAAATTAAACGTATTTATTGAAAATCCAAAATTTACACATAGAATTGCTTCTGGTTATGAATGTACAGATCATGTAAATAGATTAAAAGATAAAATTGCACAAATACTAACTTCAGACGAGTCTATAAATATAGCAGAATGTATTTTCCATGTACATACACTAAATGTACCAAGAGGATCAGGTAGATCTCTCATTTTAAATTTGGCTAAGGATCGTAAAACAAAACAGTGCATTCTGGAAATTAAAAATAAAGATATTTATGCTGTCCCCGTGCTATTGTTACTGGTTTAACATACTATTCCAATGAAATTTTTGATAAAACATATTCACCTACTGAAATAATATATATACGAAAAGGTAGGAATTTACAAACTGAATTAGCACAAGAATTATGTGATAGACTAGAGGAATATACTGAAGATGGCTTCACTTTAGAAGATATTAAAAATGTTGAAAATTTACTAAACATTCAAGTTAAGGTTATTTGTGCTGAAAATTTAAATACAATTATTTATCAAGGCATAGAAAATGATACAAAAATTTACTTATATAAACAAGGAAACCATTTTGATTTAATTAAAAAAATGAATGCATTTTATGGATCCGTTTACTTTTGTAATAAATGTAATACACCATATAATAATAAAAATAAACATACATGCAAGGAACAAAAA
>DASWCM010000003.1 GCA_036390115.1 Blattabacteriaceae bacterium
AAGGAATTATAGAAAAAAAAAAAAAACTGAAAGGAACATTGAACAGTAAATATAAACAGCGTTCAATGTGCATGACTAGAAATATCCATCGCAAAATAAATACAAATGTATGATAAATAAAAATTGGAAACAAAAACCAAGAAAAATAAATACTTAAGCCATAAAGGCCCCTAAAAAAAATTTTAGTAAAAGCTAGAATACTCCTAAAATAAAAATAAATTATTCTATATAATAGATTAAATCTATTATAAAGTATTTACGCTCTAATTTTTAGAGTTTAAATAAAAACTTTTTTTCCATATATTCTTTGATAAAGATGAAGCTCCTCAATAAATTTATAAGCTAAATACCAAGAATTATTTTTTGTTCATAAAAAACAGACATTAAATAACTATTTAATAGTTCCAATTTTAGAAAAAAATTGGAACTCTTCCAATAAGTCCAAGTATAATTGGATCATTTTTCATGGGGAGAATTCTAAAATATTACCATGAAAAATCATAGATACGATATTCATTCTTTCAGAAAAATAAAGAATTTTATGCTCCATATAATCTCTCTGAGATGGAGCTTTTAAAGATCTTTTGCAGATCTAATTTTGTTAAAATAATATTCCCAATGCTACTCTAGCATTTTCACTAATCATTTCCATACTCCATTTTGGATCAAAGGTAAGATCCAGTTTTACTGATCTAATTTTTTCAATAGTTTTAATTTTTTTTTCAATTTCAAGAGGTAAAGTTTCAATCATAGGACAATTATATGTCGTAAGAGTTATCAAAATTTTTACTTCAAGATTTTGACTTACCTGAATATCATAAACAAGACCTAAATCATAAATATTTACCTGAATTTCAGGATCTGGAATCTCTTTTAAGTAAAAAAGAACAAGTTTTTCTAAATTAATCATATAGAACCTAATTCATCCAAGAAAAATATTGGATAACCTAGTTGTCCAACTTATTCCAGAAGTTTATTAACATCTACAACTATTAAACTCCAAAAGTTTTCAGTAGGAATGTATTTATTCGCTGCATTCTTAACATCTAAAGATGTAACTTACTGAAGATATTTTAAATAATTTCCCCAATAGGGACCTAAGCTCATATAGAGTAAATTTTGCTCTAACAGAGAGATATTCTAAACCTATACCCAATTTTTTCTTTTTTATAATTTTGAAGTTCTTCATAAGTTACGGGTTACTGCTTATGCAGTAACTTATGACCTTACTTGAGTGTAAACATAAAATGAACTAATATGTTTGGAATAAGATTAGAGCATACATTCTATGCACATCCTTTACTTATATTTAAAAATAATCTACACTGTTAGCTAGTAAAGCTGATAAATAATCAAAAGTATTTTTTCTAAAATCTACTTTATTCCCACCCAAAATGGGTTATTGATTCACATAAGGAATATCTACAAGTCCAATTGCAGTTTTAGAAAGTAATGGAGGCGTATCATACTTTTTATCAAAAGTAGGAGAAATACTTAATAAGTAAAAATACTTTTCACTTATTTTTTTAGCCTTTTCTAGATTAATATCTCCTATGAAAATTAAATAAGCTACATTAGGTTTAATATAGGAACGAGAAAAACCATCGAAATCTTTAATATTATTTAAACTATCAATAGTTTTAATTTATCCAAAAGGATGGCAAAAAACAAAACTCTCTGAACCCGTTTTGCGATAGTATGGGGATTTTTTTCATTTATTTTTAAATAGACAATTTTTTGTCCAATTATCTTTTCAAACTCTTTAGTATTATTAAAAATAGGATTAAATAGTACATCTCTCATTATCGAGAAGGAATAGAATAAATGGATATTTAATCAAATGATGCAGAAAATTTAGTTCCAATAAATCCAATATTTTGTACTCTTTAGTACTATTTTTGGTTCCAGATCGAAGCATGTACAACCAGATTTATTTCCTTCGTAAAATAATACTCTATCAAACAGTAAATTAACATAAACTATAGGAAATTGATGATTTTCTCAAATAATAATTTTTAATCCATTCTCTAATGAGAATTGTTTTACTTCTTCGAATGTTAAAATATTTAACATAATAAAATTATTTAGGACCTAAAATTTTAATATTAAGACGTTGAGACTTATTAAAATATTTAATCGCAACTATTTTTACGTATTCCACTTTTATTTGTTTATATTCTTGTAAAGAAGTATTTATTCTTTATGCATTCTAAAAATGCATATGGAAAAAAGATAGACTTTCAGTTATTCCCAACATAGTTTAATTTATTAAAAAATTATCTTTCTAAGTTATTAACTACTTTTTCTAGTTCTCTTATGCTAATTCCTTCATTTTTTTATATTTATTCATATAATGCTCTAGAATATCTAAGTCTACTCCAGTATTTTTTATTGCACCCTCCATTGACTTAAAAAATGAAGCTGCATTAGCAGCTAATTTATTTTAACAACGTTTTTTAAACGAGAACTTTCTCCTATAGAAAGCAATTTCTGTATTATATCAATAACTTTAGTGTCTTTATTAATCCTAGCAGGAGTTCGATAAGCAAAAACTAGCGATGGAACAACTACGTTTTTTTAATAGCAAATGGGAAAGATTTCTTCGTAAATAAATTCTTCTTTAATTGCTAAAACGGTAATGGGTTTAGGGATAGTCTATCATTTTTTATGTTGATTTAAAATCAATTTTCTCCAGAAAGAACTAAAACAGCATTGTTAGAAATATAAAAAGTTTAATAAAAATTTATAGAATCCATTTATGAGGATTGTCTAAACCTAGTCCTATATGGATGCTTTTTTAAAAGATGTTTAGGTACTTCTTCAAGTAGAGAAGAGAGCAAGGTTCTCTATACTTAATTTTTTTTACTCTTTTACCACTTTACGTTGTATATCTATACTTTTTTTTATCAATTTTAGCATTCATCATACGTTCTGATTATAACAGAAACCTAAAGCAATATCATTAGATGGTAAAATATCATAGGAAAAAGTTTCATCAGGAGTAGTATAAGGCATTCGTAAGGCCACCATTACTCATTACAAGTCTCTCCTCTATTAATATTTTTCGAACATTAAAACATCAAATGTTCGAAAAATGTGCGAATCCTCTACGACCTTCCAATTCATTTTTAGATCCAACATGTATAACAATGATATTACAACCAAGGGCTATCCTTATGCAAAATTACCTTAAATCCATTGGAGAGAGTTTTCTATTCAAAATAAATTTTTTATATGCATATATTAAAACTAATTTATATCTGAAAAATGAATTTTATTGCAGTTATAGTTGGTCGTTCAAATGTAGGAAAATCAAGTTTATTCAATAGAATAATTGGCCATAATAAATCTATTGTGAATGAAAAAAGTGGTGTAACAAGAGATAGAGATTATGGATTTTCTGAATGGAACGGTATAAGCTTTATCATCGTGGATACAGGAGGATATACTCTTAGTAAAGAAATTATAGAAAAAAAAATAAAAAAACAAGTGTATCTGGCAATTGAAGAGGCAGATATAATTTTATTTGTTGTAGATATTATGGATGGACTAACAAATCTAGATTTAGAAATAGCTAAATTACTTAGAAAATCTAAAAAACAAGTATTTTTAATAATCAATAAAGTAGATTCTAAAAAATATATTTACCATTCACTTGAATTTCAGAAATTAGGATTCAGTAATTATTTTTGTATATCATCATTAAACGGCTGGGGTACAGGCGATTTTCTCGATAAGCTAACAAAAATATTTTCAAAAATTTCTAAAAGAGAAACAAAATATTTAAAAAAATTTGCTATAGTTGGTCGCCCAAATGTAGGAAAATCTACAATTATTAACACTTTTTTAGGGGAAGAAAGAGCTCTAATTACGAATAGTTCTGGAACTACTAGAAATAGCATTGATACATTTTATCAAAAATTTGGAATTGAATGTGTTTTAACAGATACGGCAGGTATTAGAAAAAATTCAAAAATAAACGAAGATTTAGAATTTTATTCTATTCTTAGAACGATAAGGGCGATAGAACGATCCACTGTTTGTTTATTGGTAATTGATGCTGTTAGTGGATGGGAAAAACAAGATATGAATATTCTTAGAATTCTTAAAAAGAACGGAAAAGGATTTATTGTTATTGTTAATAAATGGGATTTGATTGAAAAAATAGAAAAAAAAAAAAATGAAAAAAAAATAAAAGAAAAAATCTCCTATTTTGAGGATATTCCTATCTTTTTTTTTTCAGCTTTCTCTAAAGAGAAGAAGGAGATATTAAAAATAATGGAAGAATTAATGAGAATTAATGAAAATTGTAAAAGAAAGATAAAAACAAAAGTTTTAAATGATTTGTTTTTACCGATTATTTTCAATAATCCTCCTCCAAAAGTTAATGGAAAACAAATTAAAGTAAAATATTGTACTCAATTCTCCAAAATGAGATTTGTTTTTATTTCTAATAATCCAAAATATGTTAAAGATTCCTATAAGAGATTCTTAGAAAATAAATTACGGGGGTATTTCAGTTTTTTAAAAGGGATTCCTATTAATATTTATTTTAAAAATGCGTGAAAAAACCTGTTTTCATTGTGGGTGTAATCTTCTTAAATAAGAAAGAAATTTCTAAAATTTTGCAGTATCATAAACTTAATAAGTTTTATGAGCTTAATGCTCATACAGGTATGATTACTAATAAAAAAAAAAAAATAATATAAATATATTTTATTTATTTTTCGAAAAAATTATAGAAAACTGGTTGATTTTGAAACGATAAAATTACTTTGATTAGATTATCTGTTACATCAATCCATTGTAGTTCCTGTATATGGATTATTGAAAGTTTACCCAAACTCCATACTGGAATTATACAATCAACGGTAAATTTTACAACCAAAAAGATCTGTGTTCTTTTCAATAAGAAAGAACTACCATTAAGCAAATTAGCTTATTTTCTTAGGAAACTTGGTTATACTCCAAATTTTAATGAAAAATCAATATATAATTCTATAAAAAACTGATCTATCAAATAGATTTTTATTTTTTTTTTCCTTGTAAATATTATGCTATTAGCTATCCCTGAATATATAGGATATGGAGATAAATGGCTAATCGAAAACAAATATTTTTTTAGAATATTAATGTTAATCCTATCTTTTCCAGTACTATTTTTTTATTATGCAAATTATTTCCAATCAGCATACTTTACTTTTAAAAATAAATGTATCAATATTGATTTTCCAATTTGTTTAGGAATAATAACAATTTTCTGGCTAAGTATATACGATATAACCTATAATTTAGGTACAGGCTATTTAGATAGTTTAACTGGTTAGTTTTTTTTTCTAGGAAAATTTTTAAAAAAAACTTATCAAGATTTAGATAAATATTAAAATTTTTTTTTATTCAATATCTATTCTTGGGCTTAGAGAAGGTATTGAAGAAAATATTTTTCTTTATTCTCTAATAACGGTAGTAAAAATAATCCAACAATGATAGTAGCTACAGGCCAGCTATGTTTATTTTATAAAAGATAAATGAACCAAAAATTACAAAAAGAAGCTTTAGAATATAATGAAAAATTTACATCTGGGAAAATACAGATTTCTCCAACAAAGTAGTATGGTAGTCAAAAAGAATTATCTCTTGCTTCCTCTACAGGCGTTGCTATTCATTGGAAATAGCAAAAAATATGAATAATATTTATAAATACACAGCTAAAGTAATCGCTGTAATTTATAACGTAACAGCTGTATTAGGCCTAAACCTGTAATGTAAGGAAAGGGTTTATTATTCAAAATCTTCGCTGGTATTGATGTTTTCGATATATAAATTAATGATAGAGATACAGAAAAATTTGTACAAGTAATAAAAGCTATATCACCTACTTTTGGTGTAATAAATCTTGAAGATATTAAAGCTCCAGAAGCTTTTAAAATTGAAGAAAAACTAAAGAATGATATTGATATACCAATCATCCATTCCGACCAACATGGAACAGCAACAATCTCTGGGGCAGCGTTAATAAATTCTTTGGAATTGACAAATAGAAACATAAAAAATGTGAAAATGTCATTAATGGAGCAGGTGCTGCTGCAATAGCTTGTGCTAGAATTTATTAAAAACTTGGGAAAACATTATTATGTTATATAGCAAAGGGCAAAGTTCCAGAAAAGACTTAACCAAAGAAAAGCAATAATTCGCAGTTGATGCGTCTCTAAAAACCTTAGAATAAGCAATTAAAGGAGCAGATATTTTTTCTGTTTCTCTTACAGTAAAGATGCTTTTGAAGATGTCTGAAAATCCTATTGTTTTTGCTTGCGCTAATCCTTCTCCTGAAATAGAATATGAATTAGCTGTTAAAACAAGACAGATATAATCCCAGCAACAGGGCGTAGTGATTATCCCAATCAAGTGAATAACGTATTCGCATTTCCTTATCTATTTAGAGTAGCTTTAGATGTTCATGCTAAGAAAATTAACGAAGCAATGAAACTTGCTGCCATCCAATCTCTCGCTTCTCTAGCTAAAGAATCTGTTACAAATAAAGCAAAAGTTGCTTATAATAAGAATCTTTTGCTTTATTACAAATAAAGCAAAAGTTGCTTATAATAAGAATCTTTTCTTTGGAAAAGAATATATTATACCCAAACCACTTGATACCCGTTTGATAACAATGTTACTGCAGATACTGCTTTAGCTGCTATAAAATCTAAAGTAGCTCCCTATTCTAGATTGGAAGGCATACGAAGCTCAACTTAGTAAAAGAGTAAGTTTTTGACTTAATGAAAAAAATAAAAATTTTTGATACTACTTTACGAGATGGAGAACAGATTCCTGGGTGTAAATTAAATACCTACGAAAAAATTCGAATAGCTCAACAACTAGAATTTTTAGGAGTGGATATTATAGAAGCTGGGTTTCCTATTTCTAGTCCAGGTGATTTTAAATCTGTAGAAGAAATTTGTAAAAATATTACAAAACCAGTAATATGTGCGCTTACTCGAGCAAAAAAGAAAGATATAGAAGTTGCTGCTTCTGCTCTAAAAAAGGCTATAAATCCAAGAATCCATACAGGAATAGGAACATCTAATTGGCACATAAAATACAAATTCAATAGCACCCCAGGTGATATTCTGGAAAGAGCTATTGGAGCTATTAAGTATGCTAAGAGCTTTGTTGAAGATGTAGAATTTTACGCAGAGGATGCGGGTAGAACAGAAAATGAATTTCTTGCTAAAGTTTGCGAATTAGCTATTAAAGCTGGTTCTACCGTATTAAATATACCAGATACAACAGGATATTGTCTTCCTGAAGAGTATGGAGAAAAAATACGATTTTTAAAAGAAAATGTTAAAGGAATTCATAGAGTAACCATTTCCACGCATTGTCATAATGACCTTGGGGTAGCTACTGCAAATTCCTTGTATGGAATAATTAATGGAGCTGATCAAATTGAATGTACAATTAACGGAATAGGAGAGAGAGCAGGAAATACAGATTTAGGAGAAATCGTAATGATAATGAAACAACATAACCATTTAGGTTTTTCCACTAATATTAATACAAAATTTATATTTCCAACAAGTAAACTGATCTGTAAGTACACAGGAATTTATGTACAAGCTAATAAAGCTATTGTTGGAAGAAATGCTTTTTCTCATTCATCTGGGATTCACCAAGATGGTGTTCTTAAAAAACGGGAAACTTACGAAGTTATAAATCCTAAAGAAGTAGGTGTTGAAAAATCTTCCATAATATTAACGGCTAGAAGTGGCCGTGCTGCATTAGCTTATCGATGTAGAAAACTTGGATATTTTACCCAAAAAAAAGATTTGGATAATCTTTACTCTCTTTTTCTTAAAGAAGCTGATAATAAAAAAGAAATTTCGGATAAAGATCTTATAAAGATGATAAAAAAAATACCGTTGACATCTCTGAATCTGAAAAAGATTAAAAGTTATGGGAAAAACACTTTTTGACAAAATTTGGGATGCTCACACCGTAAAAAATATAGAAGGGGATATCTACATTTTATATATAGATATACATTATATACATGAGGTAACAAGCCCTCAGGCTTTTAATGAGGTAAAAGAAAGGAATCTTACCATCTTTAGACCAAAGAAGATTATTGCAACTACAGACCATAACGTTCCTACTACGAATCAAAATTTACAAATTAAAGATCCCTTAGCAAAAAAACAAGTGAATACTCTGTCAAAAAATTGTAGGAAACATGGAATTCAGTTTTATGGTGTAGGTACTCGATATCAAGGAATAGTTCACGTAATAGGTCCAGAATTGGGGTTAACTCTACCTGGAATGACTATAGTCTGTGGAGATAGTCACACTTCTACTCATGGAGCTTTTGGCAGTATTTCTTTTGGAATAGGTACGAGTCAAATAGCTATGGTAATGGCTAGTCAATGTATTCTGCAGAATAAACCTAAACAAATGCGTTTTCTTGCAGAGGGTTTTCTTAGAAAAAGTGGGACCCAAAAAGATGTCATTCTATATATTATTTCCAAATTGGGTTATTTTGGTGGTACAGGTTATTTCGTAGAATATTCTGGACCTCTTTTTGAAGAAATGAGTATGGAAGGTAGAATGACTGTATGTAATATGAGTATAGAAATGGGGGCAAAAGGAGGTTTAGTCTCTCCAGATGAGACTACTTTTAAATATATAAAAAGTAAAAAATTTTCTCCTAAAAGAGGAGTTTTAAAAAAATCTATTTCATATTGGAAAACCCTTTTAACTGATAAATGGGCAATTTTTGATTATGAATACATTTTTGATGCTAAAAATATTAGACCGATGATTACTTACGGAACAAATCCTAGCATGGGTATAAAAATAAATGAAAAAATACCCAAAACGAACTTTTCTAAAAAAGAATTGGAAAAATCTCTAAGATATATGGGATTAAAAATAGGGGAATCTCTTATAGGGAAACGGATAAAACATGTATTTATGGGAAGTTGTACTAATTCTCGCATAGAGGACCTCCGACTTTTCGCTAAAGTAGTAAAGGGTAGAAAAAAAGCTAATCATGTTCAAGCAATGATTGTACCAGGATCTAAAAAAGTTTATTATCAAGCAAAAAAAGAAGGATTGAATAAAATCCTAAAAGAATCTGGATTTGAACTTAGACAAGCAGGATGTTCAGCCTGTATTGGTATGAATGGAGATAAAATACCTTCAGGTGAATATTGTGTTTCCACTTCAAATAGAAATTTTGAAGGTAGGCAAGGTCTAGGTTCTAGAACGTTACTAACAAGTCCTTTGGTAGCAGCTATTATTGCTATAGAAGGAAAAATTGTTGATATTGATGAATTTTTAAAAAAGAATAATATTTTCCATAATGGAAAAATTCCGACTACTTAGGAGTACGGCTGTACCTATACCTATAGAAAATATTGATACAGATCAAATTATACCTGCAAGATTTTTAAAAAATACTTCTAAAGAAGGGTTTGGAAAAAATCTTTTTCGAGATTGGCGTTTTAATCCTGACTTTGTATTAAATAATTCCCTTTATGGAGGGAAAATTCTAATTTCTGGAAGAAATTTAGGATGTGGCTCAAGCCGAGAACATGCAATTTGGGCTATCCTTGATTATGGATTTAGAGTAGTTATTTCAAGTGTTTTTGCAGACATTTTTAAAGAAAATGCTCTAAATAATGGTCTTCTTACAATAGAGATTTCTGAAATTTTTTTAAAAAATATTTTTGAAACTGTTATTAAATATCCAAAATCCATTATTTCCGTTGATTTGGAAAATCAAAATGTTTTTTTAGAAAATCATACAGAAAAATTTAATATAAATTACTACAAGAAAACTTGTTTTATTGTAGGATATGAAGATATAGAATATTTAGCAAATCTTAAAAAAGAAGTTGATTTTTTTGAAAATTTCAAATAATGGAAAAAAATATTGCTGTTCTAGCGGGAGATGGAATAGGTCCAGAAGTAATCAAACAAGCACGTAAAGTTTTAAATGCTATTGAAAAAAAATTTGGTCATACTTTCAAATATCTTGAAGGTTTTGTAGGTGCATCTGCTATAGATGAAACTGGAGATCCCTTACCTACAGCAACTTTAGATATTTGCTCAAAATCAGATGCTATTATTTTTGGTACGATAGGTAATCCTAAATATGACGATAATCCCAAAGCAAAGGTAAGACCTGAAGAAGGATTACTCAGGCTAAGAAAAATAATGGGATTATACTGTAATATAAGACCCATAAAAGTTTATCCCTCTATGCCTCCACTTAGAAAGATTCAGACTTATGGAAATATTGATTTTGTCATATATAGAGAATTAACTAGTGGCATCTACTTTGGAAAAAAGGGACGATCCATTGATGGACATGTAGCTTACGATCATTGCGTCTACTCTGTAAGAGAAATTGAACGAATAGGACGAGCAGCATTCGAAGCTGGACTAAAAAGACGTAAAAAACTTACTTTAATTGATAAAGCAAATGTGTTAGAAACCTCTAGGTTATGGAGAGAAACTATAAAAAAAATGAGCAAAAATTATCGTCAAATCCAGTTGGATTTTCTATTTATCGATAATGCTGCTATGCAACTTATTATAAATCCTGAAAGGTTTGATGTAATTTTAACGGAAAATATGTTTGGAGATATTTTATCAGATGAAGCTAGTCTTATAGGGGGATCCATTGGGCTTTTACCATCTGCATCTATAGGGGAAAAAGTCTCCCTGTTTGAACCTATACACGGATCATACCCTCAAGCTGCAGGGAAAAATATCGCAAATCCTATAGCTAGTATACTTTCTGTAGCAATGATGC
Source organism: Blattabacteriaceae bacterium (assembly GCA_036390115.1). Taxonomy (NCBI): domain Bacteria; kingdom Pseudomonadati; phylum Bacteroidota; class Flavobacteriia; order Flavobacteriales; family Blattabacteriaceae; species Blattabacteriaceae bacterium. The sequence continues at coordinate 10,817 of DASWCM010000003.1, forward strand.
TGGATCATTTTGGGCTTTTTAAAGAAGGGAAAGAAATATACAAGTCAGTAAAATATTCTATTGACAAAAAAATGGTAACTAAAGATATTGAAGCTTCCTCACCTCTAGGAACTGAGGAAGTTGGAGACTTCATTACAGAATGTATTTTACAAAATTAAAAAACTTAAAATGCTTAGCCAAAAGGGAAAATTATTGGACCTGTAATTGATGTAATCTTTGAAAAGACTTCATTTATTCCTAAAATTTATGAAGCCCTAGAAGTTTAGGGTTTTTACGGTAAAAAACTTCCTATGGAAAGCACATTGTGTAATGTGCATATCTATGGATTATACTGACTATATGGAAGGTTGTGATGGATCTAAGTAACGAGTAACGCAAAATTAGAATAACTTTACCCCACAAAATAGGTGGAATAAAGGTTATTGATTTTATAACCCTTATAGTGTGTGGAGCTGGACGGTTTACATTTCTGTATTTGCTGGAGTTGGAGAAAGAACTAGAGAAGGAAATGATTTACTCCGTGAAATGATTGAATCAGGAGATGAATTAATAAAATACCTGAAAAAAGGTAAATGGGCAAAGTAGATCAAGATGCCTTGAAAAAATCTAAAGCAACTTTTGTTTTTGGCCTTCTGTAGCCAGAGCTCGTGTAGTTTTATCTGGATTAACCCTTGCAGAATATTTTAGATACTGTAAAAAAAAATAAAGGAATAGACGTGCTTTTCTTTATCGATAACATTTTTCGTTTTACTCAAGCTGGTTATCCTTCAGCTGTTGGCTATAAACCCACACTAGCATCTTAAATGGGCCATTACATCTGTACAAGCAATTTACGTTCCTGCTAATGCTACAACATTTTCTCATCTTGATGCAACAACTGTACTTTCTCTCTTCTTTGGGAATTTATCCTTCACTCTAGACTCATCTTAAAGAATTCTCAGCCCTGAATGTGCGACGTGTAAAAGAAGTTCTACAAAGTATAAAAACTTGCAGTATATCATTGCTGGTGAAGGAAGTAACTGTACTACTGTATGTTTAGTGGAGTTAGGCATTGTATCGATATTAATAAAATATTTATTTACATAACTGTGTATAATCTGGTTTAAATTTAAAACTTTATTCCACATAATGGAGAAAAAATATCCAGTAAATGCTGGACTCTTTATATTTATTAGTGATAAATTTAGAACGTTCTAGGGAGTGTGAATCTATTGAGTCCATACTAAAAATAGTAGTGATACTGGGATCAGTCACGATTAATGGAGTTAGCCTAACTGGATAATAAAAAAATTTTTTTTTAGTGTAGTTGTTATTCCATATACTTCTGAAAAAAGAGGAGTTAATTTGGAATTTGATATTATTGTAAAGTACATCTTAATACAGACAGTATGAATAACATAGAATCAAGAGTAAAGGATATTTTAGCAAAAAAATTAGGAATTGATGAACTTCCCCTAGAAAGTTCTCTAATAAAAGATTTAGGTCTAGATTCTTTAGACTATATAGAATTAATTATGACTCTTGAAGAAGAGTTTCATATTAAAATTTCTGACGAATATGTGGAATCTATCTTTAGGATAAAGGATATTGTATTTTATGTGAATAGTCTTATTAAGAAAGATTTAAAATGCCCCATTTAAAAAGAGTAGTTGTTACTGGGTTAGGAATACTTTCCCCTATTGGAAATAATGTAGAAGATTTCTGGTTCTCTCTTGTTAAAGGAGAGAACGGGGTTGATTTAATCAAATATTTTGATACTAGTAATTTAAAAACTAGATTTGCATGTTCTATTAAGGGATACTTTCCAGAAAATTTCTTTTCTAAGAAAGAAATTAGAAAATTAGATTCCTGTACTCAATATGGAATTATTGCCTCGGAAGAGGCAATTAAAGACAGTGGGTTAGATTTTTCTAAAGAAAATAGAGAACGTATTGGAGTTATTTGGGGATCAGGAATGGGGACTTCGTCCGAATGTCACTTACTTAAAAATGGACTGTATAGTCCATTTTTCATTCCTAAAACAATGAAAGATATCACTTCTATTTTTCTGTCAATAAAACATGGACTTCTCGGTCCAAGTTATGCAACTGTTTCCTCTTGTACATCTTCAGCAAATGCACTTTTCCATGCATTTAATATCCTCCAATTAGGAAAAACAGATGTTATTATTACTGGAGGATCTGAATCAGCTATCACAGAAACGTGTATAGGGGGGTTTAACGCTCTAAATGCTATTTCTACAAAAAATGAAAAACACAAAAGTGCTTCACGTCCTTTTGATAAAAAACGTGATGGCTTTGTATTGGGAGAAGGAGCTGGAAGTCTAGTACTCGAGGAATATGAACATGCGAAAAGCAGAAACTCTAAAATTTATGCAGAAATTGCTGGTATGGGAATTTCTTCTGATGCACATCATATAACAGCTCCACATCCTTTGAGTCTTGGAATTATCCATGCTATCAAAAATGCTATAGATGATGCAAAAATTAAACCATCAGAAGTTGAACATATCAATGCGCATGGACCTTCTACTTACTTAGGAGATCTTTCTGAGATAAGAGCTATTAAAGATGTTTTTGGAAAAAGCGTTTTTAATATAAATATTAATTCAACAAAATCTATGACGGGACATTTACTTGGAGCTTCAGGTGCTATAGAATCCGTAGCTTCTATATTACCCCTTTCAAAAGGCATAATTCCTCCTACGATTAATCTTTCAGAAATTGATGAAGAAATCGATACTAGGTTAAATTTAACGCCTAAAAAAGCTCAAAAAAGAACCCTAAACATTAGTTTGTGTAATAATTTTGGATTCGGAGGACATAATGTTTGTATAATATTTAAAAAATATGATAGATTATAATATCCATAGTGTAAAATTTATATCAAGCAGTCAAAAATTATCAAAAATTCCATTATTTAATTTAGCGGAATATGCCTTCTCTGGAAGATCTAATGTAGGAAAATCTAGTTTAATCAATATGATCCTAAATAGAAAAAATTTAGCTAGAACATCTTCTTATCCAGGTAAAACAAGATTAATTAATCATTATATCGTAGATAAAAAGTGGATATTGGTAGATCTACCTGGATATGGTTCTTCTAAAGTCTCTAAAAAAGAGAGATTTAATTTTCACCAATCAATTTTTGATTATATCTTAAAAAGAAGAACCCTTTTATGCTTATTCAATTTGATTGATAATAGATTTCCACCTAAAAATATCGATATAAGTTTTATGAGATGGTTAGGTCAAAACCAAATACCTTTTTGTCTGGTTTTTACCAAAACAGATAAAGTAAATAAAAACCTTTGCCAGAAGAATATTGAGCGATATAAAAGAATTCTTATTAATGAATGGAAGATTTCTCCTATTTTGTTTAAAACTTCTTCTAAAACAAAACAAGGAAGAGAAGATATACTTAAGTATATTTATCATACGAACATAAACATTTTAGATTTTTTAGATTAAAGCCATAATAGCTAACTCGTATGAGCGTAAACCAAAACCACAAATACTTCCATCACACACAGAAGAGATGAATGATTGTTTTCTGTAAGGTTCTCTTGCATAAATATTTGTCATATGGACTTCTATTACCTTAGCTGGTATGGATCGTATAGCATCCGATATAGCAATAGAAGTGTGTGTATAAGCTCCTGCATTAAGTACAATACCTACTTCTGTAGAAAATCCAACTTCTTGTAGTAAATCCACAATACTTCCTTCGTGGTTACTCTGACGAGAAATAATCTCTATACCAGAGAAATATTTCTTTTTCAGTTTTTTGAAAAAACTTTCAAATCGTTCAACCCCATAAAAATCAGGTTCTCTTTTCCCTAAAAGATTTAAATTTGGGCCGTTAATAATTATTACTCTTTTCATTTAGTTTTTTTTTAATCAAAAATTCAATAGAGGTCTGGGAATATTGAACCTAAAATAAAATTTTGTTAATGGAGTAGATGGTACTAGGGTAGATAGGTTTAAAACATTAAGAAAAAATAATAAATATTTTAAATTTTCCTCTTATGCTCTGATGTTTTTTTGATACAAAATTTATTTTAAATACCTAATTTATGACATTCAAGGGCTTTTTAGATCCCAACTATTAACTAAGCGAATGAAATTTACTCTATATAATTTTTTTTTATGTTTATTATTTTTTATATTGCCTTCCATAGGATATGGGGATAAATATAAAAAAGAGAGTACTTACATCTTATCTGGGGTTAAGATAAAAGGAGTTTATCGAAATTATGTTAAAAAAAAAGTTATTAACATAATTTACTCTAAAATAGGTAAGGAAATAAAAGGAAAAAAAATTAATGATTTTATAAAAGATCTTTGGAAGACTAATCTTTTAAAAAATATCTTTATTTTTGTGGAAAAAATAAAGGGAAAAAAAATTTTTTTGAAAATTCTTATCGAAGAAGTAGATAAGCTCTCTGATTTAAAAGGAACTGGGATTTACAGGTCAAACATACAAAAATTTAATGTTAAAATTGGTAGTAAAATAAATGGAGATTTTCTTAGTTCTCTTAAAAAAGACATCCGAAATGATTATATAAAAAAGGGATTTCCCTATGTAATCGTATTTGTACATCCTGAAAATAGGAATAAAGAAGCTTTAAAAAAGCTTCATGTACAAAAAGGACCTGGAATAAGGATAAAAAAAATTTTTTTGGAAGGGAATAAAAAGGTATCAAGTGAAGAACTTGTTAGTTCAATAAAAAAAAAAGTTAAATTATTAGATATCTTGAATAAAAAGAAATCAACTTCTGTTACAGAAGTTGAAAAAGATATTATCGATAAATACCAATCTTTGGGATTTCTAGATGCACATATAGTATCAAAATCTATTTTGAGATTAGATGAAAAAAATTTTTTGCTAAAAATAAAGCTTTATGAAGGTAAAAGATATCTAATAGGAGATGTTTCGTTTATCGGTAATACGGTATTCGAAAAAAAACAATTAAAAAAATTATTGAATTTTGAAAAGGGAGATCCTTATAATCCTATTGGTATAATAGAAAGTACAGAAGACCAAAAAAACGAATCTAGTATTTATTCTCTTTATTTAAATAAAGGGTATTATTTCTCTAAGGTTTTTACAGTAGAAAAATCTGTTAAAGATCATAAAGTTTATGTAGAAGTTAGGATAGAAGAAGGAAGATTAACTTTTTTTGACAGAATTACTTTTTCTGGAAATTTTGTAACTAAAGATCATGTTATTCTCAGAGAACTGAAAACTATTCCTGGAGATGTATTTTCTGAAAGAAATATAAAACAAACCTTTTTACATTTAACAAGGTTAGGAATTTTTGACAATAATAATATTTTCCCATTTTTTATAGAAAAAAAGAATAAAAATACTGTAGATCTTGAATGGAAACTAAAGGAAAAAGTATCTGGTAAATTTAAAATACAAGGTGGATATGTAGGGAATCAGTTGATAGGAAATTTAAATATTTATTTAAATAATCTCTCTTTAGAGAATTTTCTTAAAAAAAGATTTTATCATCTCTTTCCAGAAGGAGATGGACAAAGGTTATCCTTATCTGCTCAAGTTTCTAAAAATTTTCAAAATTATGGATTTTCTTTTACTGACCCTTGGATAGGAAAGTATTTTCCAACTTCTTTTTACTTTGAAGGAAACTATTCACAAAATTATAAAACTAAAATAGTGAAGGATGTTAATCATCTAAATAAAAAAGATGATTTTCAACCAGAAAAAAATAAAAATATTGGATTTTCATCTGGAATATCTAGGAGGTTAAAATGGCCAGACGATTATTTTTCTTGGACAGCTTTTGTTAATTATAATTATTCCCATTATTCTTATGGAGAAGAATGGGCTTTCAAAGATTTATCCAAAGTAAGGGTAATCCATGACTTGAGATATTCATTTTCATTGAATAGAATATCCTCTGTACCAGATCCTATTTTTAAGGTAGGTGGGTCAGAATTTGACATGACAACTGTTTTTACTCTTCCATATTCTCTTTTCCAGAGAAAAAAAAATAAATATACCCAAAAATGGGTGGAATATTTAAAAATAAAACTTAAAACTTATTGGTATAAGAGTTTTCTACAAAAATTTGTGTTAAAAACTGGAGGAGAGTTCGGATATTTAATGAACTACAATAAATATAAAGAGATACCCTCATTCCAAAGATTTTTCATTGGAGGAAATGAATCCTCTAATCTTAAAAGTGGTAAAGATTATACTCCTTTGAGAGGATATCCTAATCCAGGAATATTTGGAGGAATTTCTCCTAAAATAGGGGGATTATTTTATAATAGAATTCTTATGGAAGTTCGTTACCCTATTCTTAGGAATGAATATGGAATAATTTGGTTATTAGGTTTTTTGGAAGGGGGAAATGTTTCCTCTCATTATAATTTTTATAAAACATTTCAACTAAAAAAATCTTTTGGATTTGGATTCAGAACTTTTTTCCCAATTTTTGGTACTTTAGGCGTTGATTTTGGATATGGTTTAGATCAAAAAACAGAAAACGTCCATAAATGGCAAATACATCTTATCCTTGGGTAATTAATCTTTTTTATTTTTTTTAATCTAATTTAGAATTTTAAATATTTGAATATATGAAAAAAAAAATTATTTTGATTTTTTCTATTTTTTTATTTTCTCTATTTTGCATTTATTTAGCACCAAAAGAAACTAAAAAATGTCTAAATACAGAAAATAAAGAAGTCTGTCTAAATACAGAAGAAATTCTAGAAAGAATTACAGAAATAGATAAGGTAAAAGAAAAATTAGTAAAAATTGGGAAGTACCATCAAAATATTTTGGATCAAATAGAAGAAGAAATACAGAAAACAATGGAAAAATTTGTGGAAGATCCAGATTCTGTCGAATTAAAAGTAGAACTGGAAAATCTCCAAAAAAGAGGAGAAGCTTATCAAAGAATTGCTTTTGATGCCTTCAATCAAAAACAAAAAGCTCTTATGGATCCACTCTATAAAAAAATGGAAAATGCTATTAATAGAGTTATGGAAAAAGATAAAAGCATAATTAGAGTACTTGATTGTAGTACTGGAAAATGTGTTTTAGTGAATAGGGGCCCTAATATAACAAAAAATGTTAAAAAAGAACTTGGTATTTAGGGTGTATAAAATAAATGTGCGGGTGAAGGGATTCGAACCCCCAAGCATCTAAGCACCAGATCCTAAATCTAGCGTGTCTACCAATTTCACCACACCCGCATACAGCCCTATTTCTTCTTTTTCTGTCTATTTAGCCTACTCCTTTTTTTTCTTTTATGAGTTGCAATTTTTCTTCTTTTTCTTTTTCTACCGTTTGGCATATTTTTTATTTTTTATATGATATAATATATCATTTGTTTGGAACATAATCAAGCTTGTTCCGTTTTTTTTTTTTTAAAAACTTTTAACAAAAATTTATAAAGTATTTTTATTCATATGATGAACTATCAGCTAAAAAAAAATGGATGTAGGTAGGATTAACATTACCCATTTTGGATATGCCTTTGTAAGTGTATATGGTATTGAAAAATATATTTTTATTCCAAAAAAAAAAACGGAACAAGCTTTAGGAGGAGATAAGGTTATCGTAAAAATAAAAAAAAAAAATAGACCTGAAGGTAAAGTAGTATATACTCTTGATATTGAGATTAAAAAAAAATATTATTTAGGTACGTTAAGTTTAGCTAAAACAGCATCTTATGGATTTGTACAGGTAGATAATAATTATATTTACGTAGATATTTTTATTAAAAAAAAAAATCTTAATAAAGCAAAGAATAAAGATAAGGTTATTGTAGAGATTGTTTATTGGGAAACAATCTCTACCCATCCTAGAGGGAATATTATAGAAATATTAGGGGTTTCTGGATTTAAGAAAACAGAAATTTCTGCTATATTAATAGAATATGGATGGCCAGTTGCAGATAAAGTTGAAATAAAATCAAAAAAAATACCAGAAAAAATTAGTTTAGAAGAAATAAGACTTCGAAGAGACTTTAGATCAGAAATAACTTTTACCGTAGACCCATTTGATGCAAAAGACTTTGACGACGCTCTATCATTAAAAAAACTTGGAGAAAAGACTTGGGAAATAGGAGTACATATTTCTGATGTTTCTTATTATCTTATAGAAGGAAGTTTCCTTGACATGGAAGCTTCTAAACGTGCTACATCAATTTATTTTGTAGATTTTATAGTTCCAATGTTCCCAAAAATTTTATCTAACCATTTTTGGTCTCTTCTTCCAGATAAAGAAAGACTTTGTTTTTCTGCCATATTTGAATATGAAATTAACAAAAAAGCTAAACTTTTAAAAAGTTGGTTTGGAAAAACCATTATAAAGTCAGACAAAAGATTTACTTATGAAGAAGTGCAAGAAATAATAGAAAAACCTTACGGAACTTTCTATGATGAAATTATTATTATAGAAAAATTAGCCAAAAAATTAAGAAAAGAACGATTAGATAGAGGATCTATAAACTTTAATAAAGCAGAAATTAAATTTATTTTAGATGGACACCATAATACTAAAAAAATTTTTTTAAAAAAAAACAAAATGGCAAATTTTCTTATTGAAGAATTAATGCTATTAGCAAATAAAAAGGTATCAGAATTTGTAAGTATCAAAAAGTTAAGCCCTTACATTTATAGAGTTCATGATAAACCCAACTCAGAAAAATTGTTAGTATTAAAGAAAATAATAAAAACATTGGGATATACAATAAATCTAAGAAATAGTAAAACGATGGCTTATTCAATGAATTCTTTATTAGAATTCGTTAAAAATAAACCAGAGGAAAATATTATTATTACTTTTGCGATGCAGGCAATGAGTAAAGCGAAGTATTCGACAAATAATATTGGACATTATGGTCTATTTTTTTATTATTATAGCCATTTTACATCTCCTATTCGTAGATATTCCGATATTATGGCCCATCGTTTATTAGATATCTATTTAAAAAATGGAAAATCTCCATCAAAAGAGATATACGAAAAAAAAGCAGAACATTGCAGTTCTAAAGAAAAAATAGCTTATGAAGTGGAATTAGTTTACATAAAATACATGCAGGTCAAATACATGGAATGTTTTCATGGAAATGAATTTGAAGGAATAATATCTGGATTTAACGAATTTGGAATTTCTGTAGAATTGGAACTATCAAAAGTTGAAGGAATTATACTTCTTCGTAATATGAAGGATGATAATTATGAATTTTATTCTCCTAAATACAGAGTTATAGGTGAAAAATACGGACGTAGCTACCATTTAGGACAAAGGGTTCTAGTAAAAGTAGAAGAGGTTAATATAGAAAAAAGAACCATTAACTTCCAATTAAAAAAAAACTTATGAATACAATAATAATTCAAGTAGAAAATAGAAAAAATTTAGGGAAAAAAGCCAGAAAAATTTTGTTAAATTATGGAAAAATTCCCTGTGTCCTTTATGGAGGAAAGGAGAATATTTTATTTTCTGTCCAATCAGAACTCTTTAAAAAGTTAATTTATCCTTCCATTGTTTTCCTTGAATTTCTAGAGGAGAAGAAAAAAATTAGATCAATTCTAAAGGAGATCCAATTCCATCCAGTATCTGATACTATTTTACATGCAGATTTTTCAAAATTATTGGAAGGTCAAAAAATTGAATTAGAAGTCCCTATAAAAATTATAGGTCGTTCTCTGGGAATAGGTAAGGGAGGTAAAATAACCATTTTTTTAAAAAATCTTAAAATAAGAGCTCTTCCTGAAAAAATGCCTAATTATATAGAATTAGATATTACGGATCTTGACATAGGAGATAGTCTTAGAGTTAAAGAGATTTTAACTAAATATAAAATATTAAACGATTATGAATCTGTTATTTTAACAATAAAATGATTTTTTCGCCTGATTTTTACTTTATGAATATAGCTTTGAAAGAAGCTAAATGTGCTTTTGAAAAGGACGAGGTTCCTATTGGGGCTGTAATTGTTAGAAACGGAAAAATTATCACAAAAGCACATAACCTTGTGGAAAGATTAAGCAATGTGACAGCTCATGCTGAAATGCAGTCAATTATTTTAGCTTCTAAAATAGAAGGTAAATATTTACAAAAATGTACCATTTATGTAACTTTAGAACCATGTTTTATGTGCACTGGAGCTCTGTTTTGGGCAAAAATAAAAAGAGTAGTCTTTGGAGCAAGAAAAATGATAAATGAAAGGCATTTGTTACATCCTAGAACAAGGATTACGAAAGGAATAATGGAAAAAGAATGTAAAGACATTTTACAAAAATTCTTTCGTACTAAAAGAAAAAATAATTTAGTCACCTAAATAAGGAACAAGCAAATTTATTACTGAAGAATGTCTTAATTTTTTCAATCCACAAGTTTCAATTTGTCTAATACGTTCTCTTGTCAAAGAGCATACCTTTCCTACTTCTTCTAAGGTCATTGGAGGGGACCCTCCAAGACCAAAGTGTAAAGTTATAACGAGCCTTTCACGATCATTAAGTGTTGAATTTAACGCTCTTTCAATATCTTTGCGTAGATATTCTTGATCTAGAGATCTATCTGGTCTAGTATATTCTTCGTGTCTAATTACATCGTATAGATTAGCATCTTCTCTATCTACTAATGGAGCATCCATAGAAATTTGACGTACAGAATTTTTTATAGAATCTTCTACAGATTTTTCAAGAATATTTAAATTTTCTGCAATTTCTCTTATGGAAGGGGTTCTTTGAAGTTTTTGCTCTAAATGAGTTGCTGTCTTATTAATTTTGTTTAATAATCCTATTTTATTGGTAGGCTGACGAACGCAGCGAGACAGTTCTGCAATAGCTTGCATAATAGATTGGCGAATCCACCAAACCGCATAAGAGATGAATTTAAACCCTTTTGTATGATCAAAACGAGAAGCAGCTTTTAGAAGGCCTAAATTTCCTTCATTAATGATATCTCCCAAAGAAAGACCTTGATTTTGATACTTCTTAGCAACAGATACCACAAAGCGTAAATTAGCTTCAATAAGTCTTTGATAAGCAGTTTTAATTACTCGTTTATTAGAAATATCTTTAATTGATCTAGCAAATTCTCTTTCTTTTTTGGGGGATAGAAGACGGATTTTACCAATATCTTTAAGATATTTATCTAAAGATTCGGAATCCCAATTAGTTCCTTGCCTGGTAATTTTAAGTTGTCTCATATTTAATTTATATTTTTAATTTAAAGATCTATTCAACATAGGACTCTTTTATGCTCTGAGGTAGAAGTACTTTTCTAGAAAGTTTAATTTTTTTTCCATCAATTCCTATCAATTTTACTTTGATTTCATCTCCAATTTTTAGAACATTTTCTACTTTATTCAATCTTTTATTATCAATTTCAGAAATATGTAGTAATCCTTCCACTCCTTTAGCTAATTCAACAAAAGCCCCAAAATCTTTAATTGATTTTACTTTTGCCTTGTAAATACCCCCTATTTTTGGAAAAAAAGTAATAGACTTTATAATATCAATTGCTTTATGAATTTTATTAAAATTTTTTCCAAAAACTTCTACTAATCCAACTCCTCCTTTTTCTTCTATAGAAATAGAAGTATCTGTATACTCCTGTATTTCTTGAATGACTTTTCCGCCTGAACCTATTACCGAACCAATGAAATCTTTTGGAATATCCAAATAAATAATTTTTGGCGCACTATCTTTAAGATTTTTTCTTGAAACTGGAAGAGTTTCTATAATTTTTTGAAAAATTTGCAACCTTCCCTCTCTAGCCTGAAAGAGAACTTTTTCTAAAATATTATAAGGAACTCCTCTATTCTTAATATCCATTTGGCATGCTGTTACCCCAAATTTTGTTCCTGCAATTTTAAAATCCATATCCCCAAAATAATCTTCCTCACTTAAAAGATCTGAAATTATTACCCCTTCGTTTGTTATTTCGTCATAAACGAATCCCATAGAAATTCCAGCTACTGGCTTTTTAATAGAAATACCAGCATCCATTAATGCTAAGGTTCCAGAACAAACAGAAGCCATAGAAGAAGACCCATCTGATTCAAGTGTATCCGAAACTAACCTAATAGTATATGGATTTTCATTTGGAATGATGCTATTTAAAGCTCTCTGTGCTAAGATTCCATGCCCAATCTCTCTTCGAGAAACGCCTAGTATTTGCCTAATATCTCCAGTAGAAAATGGAGGGAAATTATAATGTAGATAAAATTTTTCTCTATTTTCTAAAACTGCACTATCAATTCTGTTAACATCAATGGAAGAACCTAAAGTTACCGTTACTAGAGATTGAGTATCTCCTCTAGTAAAAAGCGCAGACCCATGCACGTTTGGAAGATAATTGACTAAGCTCCATATTGGACGAATTTGTTTCAGGGTTCTTCCATCAATACGAATATAATTTTTTAGTATCAAAAAACGAACAACTTGTCTTTTTATATCATTAAAATATTTTTTTATACAGATTTCTTTTCTTTCATAAAGTTCTTCAGTTAGAAGCTTTTTAAAAGCTTTTAAAACTTTTTCATATTTCCTAGATCTCTTTTTCTTCCCTAAGAAACTTTTAGAAATATTTCTAATTTCCTCGTATGAAAACTCATAAAGCCTATTTTTTATTTTTTCTTCAAAAAAATTCTTATTGTTTATATAATAAGAATAATATTTTTTTTTAGGTTTTATTTTCTGTAATAATCTGTGTTGGGCTTCTATCTGAATTTTAACATATTCATGAGCTTCTTTAAGGGCTTGTAGAAAATGTTCTTCATAAATTTCTTTCATTTCTCCATCTATCATAACAATAGCATCTTTAGATGCCCCTATGACCAAATCCATATCCAATTTTTCAATATGCTCAATTATAGGATTTAGAATAAATTTACCATTATTTTTAATAATACGTACTTCTGATATAGGCCCATTGAATGGTACCCCAGATATAATTAGAGCCGCAGAAGCAGCTAAACCTGCTAGACTATCAGGTAAAACCTCCCCTTCTCCATAAGATAGAAGAGTAATCATTACCTGAATCGCTTTTGAAAAGTTTTTCGGTAATAATGGGCGAAGTACCCTATCAACTAAACGCATGGTTAATATTTCTTCGTTAGAGGGTCTCCCTTCTCTTTTAACAAATCCGCTTGGAATTTTACCTCCTGCATAATATTTTTCTCTATATGAAACTTTCAAAGGAAAATAATTTTCTTTATGCTCTTCAATTTTATCTCCTATTGCTACTGTTGCTAAAAGGATTGTATTTCCCATACGAACTACAACAGATCCATCTGCTCTTCTAGCTAAGAACTCTGCTTCTATTGTAAGAACCCTTCCGTCTTTCAAAAATACGGTTTCTTTTATTGCTTTATTGGTAACTTTAAACGTCATATAATTTTTTTATTTAAAAAATAATCTTCTTATCTAAGATTAAATTTTTCTATAATATTATCGTATAATGATTTCTTTTTTTTTAGATACTTAAGCAATCTCTTTCTCTTACCTACCAAATTTACCAAAGCTCTCTCTGAATTGAGATCTTTTTTATTTAGTTCAAGATGCTTATTTAAATGGTTTATCCTAAAGGATAATAAAGCTATTTGGGATTGAGTAGAACCTGTATTTTCTTCAAATCCTCCATATTTTTTAAAAATTTTTTTTTTAGAAAAGTGCATAATTAACAACTTTTAAAATAAAAAATTATTCCATTTTATTAGAGCCATATATGGAAACTATTCCTAAAGTCAAAGTAATAATTTTTTTTACTAAAAACCCTTTATCCAGAAACACTTTCTCTATATGAGATATATGCGAAAAAGAAAATATTGAACGTTGTAAGTAATAGTAAACAATTTTGTCACAGAGATATAAATTTTAGGGTAAAAGGTATATAAATATTTTAGAATCTTTCTTTTTGGTTTGGAAAACTCCACCCACTCTATGAATTTCTTTGAAACAAAGATCTTCGCAAGCCAAAAGACACTGGAACTGCGTAAAAAAAATTACTTTAAAAAAGCATAGTCCCTTTAACATTTTTATACGATTCTCTAATTTTAGAGTTTTTATTTTTTTTCTTCCTATTTCAAGCATTCCATCAGAAATATCGTGACCTATAACATCTAGTCCCTTTATTATTTTAACTTCCTGTTCCATATGCTAAATCCAATACTTTTTTGGATAAAAAAGAATAAATAACAGAGACTACTTTCTTACGCCATGTAAAAGAAGCTCCAAAAGAAAGAATAAATACGATCAAACATTTTTGAAATTTGACTATTTTTATAAATATTCATAATTTATACGGATAAATTTTTTTTTTAATATGAAAAAAAATATTCATCCAGAAAATTATAGATTAGTTGCTTTTAAAGATATAAGTAGTGGAGATTGGTTTATTAGTCGATCAACTGTTAAAACAAAAGATACGATAAAAATTGAAGATATGGACTATCCTCTGTATAAGATGGAAATTTCCAGCAAATCTCATCCATTTTTTACAGGGAAAATTAAATTCGTGGATACAGAAGGACGTATAGAAAAATTTATTAAAAAATATAAAAAATGATTTTTTCTCCTATTTTTTAGGACCCATACTAAAATGGGAAAACTTCTTTTTTCTATAACTTAGAAAACCAACTAGCGCAATCATAGCTGCATTATCCAAAGTATATTCTTTGGGTAAAAGATAACTTTCCCACCCTTTTTGGAAAGAAATATGGAAAAATCGTTTCCGAAATTCTGAGTTTTCGGAAACTCCTCCAGCAATAGCTACTTTATGAATTTTTGTTATCAAAACAGCGTTTTCAATTTTCTCAATTAGAAGATCACAAATAACTTTTTGGAAAGAAGCGCATAAATCTGGTAAGTTTTTTTTAATAAACATGGAATCTATGTTTAATTGTTTTTTAGTAAAAAATAAAATATGAGTCTTCAATCCACTGAAACTAAAATTTAATCCATTTATCTTAGGTTTTGAAAAAGAAAAACGATTAGGATTTCCCCCAATCGCATATTTATCAATTAAAGGCCCTCCTGGATATGGAAACCCCCAGAGTTTTGCCACTTTATCAAAAGTTTCTCCCACAGAATCATCAACCGATTGACCTAACAAATTAATTTTGAAAAAATTTTTTACAAGTACTATTTTTGTATGTCCTCCACTTATAGTCAAACATAAAAAAGGAAAATCTGGAGGAGTATAATGAACCCCTTCAATAAAATGAGCTAAAATATGAGCTCTAACATGATGCACTCCAATTAGTGGTATATTTAGTGTCAAAGCTAAAGATTTAGCAAAAGAAGCACCTACAAATAAAGACCCAATAAGACCAATACCTATAGTAAAAGAAACTGCATTCAACTGATCTTTAGATATTTTTGCTGAAGAAAGAGCTTTTTGAATGATGTAAACTATATTTTTTTGGTGAAATCTAGAGGCTAATTCTGGTATTACTCCACCAAAGTTTTTATGGATTTCTTGGGTGGATACTTCGTTTGAAAGTATCCGAAACCCTTTACAAAGGGAGGCTGATGTTTCATCGCAAGATGATTCTATACCCAAAATAATAGGTGTTACAGTTTCTCTCATTTTTAGAAAAATTAAAGGAGAGTTGCCAGAGATGGTTAAACGGAACAGTTTGCTAAACTGTCGACAGAAATATTCTGTCGCGTGGGTTCAAATCCCACACTCTCCGTTCCACTACACGGGGTGTGGCGTAGTTTGGGTATCGCGCCTGGTTTGGGACCAGGCGATCGAAGGTTCGAATCCTTCCACCCCGATCCTAAAGGTCGCGTAGCTCAGTTGGATAGAGCACTTGCCTTCTAAGTAAGAGGTCACAGGTTCGAAACCTGTCGTGATCCCAATTACAGTGTACCTATGACGGGATTCGAACCCGTATAGCCCATAAAGGCTACAGGAGTTTAAGTCCAGCGTGTCTACCAATTCCACCACACAGGCATTAGCGAGAGACGGGTTTCGAACCCGTGACCTCGACCTCGGCATGGTCGTACTCTGCCAACTAAGCTACTCTCGCATTTTTATCATTTTTTTAAACTCATGCAGTTTTATTAATGCCTCTACAGGAGAGAAAAGATTCAAATCTATCTTTAGAAGATTATCTCTTATGGATTCAAGAGTTTTATCTTTAAAAAACTTTAATTGAAAGTTGAAAATTTCAGTAGCTCGTTGAATTACGAGAAAGGGAACTCCAGCCATTTTTGCAACGTGAATACCATAACTGTGTTCGCTTTCTCCTTGTATAAGTTTATACAAGAAAACTACTTTTCCATCTATTTCCTTTACGGAAACATTAAAATTTTTAATTCTTTTAAAAAATCTAGACATTTCACTTAATTCATGGAAATGTGTAGCAAATAAAGTTTTAGGTCTTTTAACATGCTTATGGAGAAATTCCGTTATCGCCCAAGCAATGGATATTCCATCATAAGTACTTGTCCCTCTTCCAATTTCGTCAAAAATTATCAAGCTTCTATCTGAAAAATTGTTCAAAATATTTGCAGTTTCACTCATTTCAACCATGAAAGTTGATTCTCCGAGAGAGATATTATCAGAAGCTCCAACTCTACTAAAAATTTTGTCTATTATACCAATTTTAGCACTTTTAGCCGAAACATAACTTCCAATATGTGCCATTAGAACAATCAATGCTGTTTGCCGAAGGATCGCAGATTTTCCAGCCATATTAGGCCCTGTAATCATTAAAATCTGTTGATAAACTCTATTAAGAATAATGTCATTAACTATATAAGTTTTACCAATATTTTCAATTATAGGATGTCTTCCCTTAAAAATTTCTAAATCAAAAGATTCGTCTAATACTGGCCTGATGTAATTATTTACAGACGAACAAATAGAAAAAGAATGAAAAACATCAATACAAGCTATATTTCTTGCGTTTTCTTGCATAATTTTTATAAATCCAGAAAGATGGAGAATTAATTTATTAAAAATCTCCTTTTCTAAGGAAAAGATTTTTTTTTCAATTCCCAAAACTTTAGCCTCATACTCTTTTAGCTCTTCGCTAATATATCGTTCAGAATTTGCTAAGGTTTGTTTACGAATCCATCTACTCGGAACTTTATTTTTATATGCATTTCTGATTTCTATATAATACCCAAAGATTCTGTTGAAAGAAATTTTCAAACTTCCAATACCTGTACAGTTACGCTCTTTTAAGCAAAGTTTTTCAATAGAATCTTGACTTGAAGACATCAAGTCACGTAAATAATCTAGCTCTTTAGAATAACCTTTTGCGATAACATTTCCCTTATTAATTTGATAAGGAGGATCAGAAGAAAGTGTTTTCATAATTATGTCGTTAACTCCATTCCAAGAATGGAGTTTTTCAGCTAAAATTTTAAATACAGATGATTTTTCATTTGAAAAAATTTTTTTAATTGTAGAAATTGCTACCAAAGATTTATGCAAAACGATTACCTCTCTAGGTGAGATACGTTTAGAAGAAATTTTAAAGGTGAGTCTTTCCACGTCCGATATTCTTTTAAGTTGATCAAAGATTCTTGAAGAGATGTTTTTTTTATCCAAAAATTCAAATACGGCATTATGTCTTTCTTCAATTTTTGAAATATTTTTCAGCGGAAATAAAATCCACCTTTTCAGTAGCCTAGCTCCTGTTGTAGATACTGTTTTATCAAGAATATCAATTAGTGACAAACCTTTATCGTTAAGAGATTTTACTATTTCAAGATTTCTCAAAGTAAAATCATCTAACCATATATGTTTTTCTTCTTCCATTTGGTTAATAGAAGATATATGTTCAAGGCAATGATGGTGAGTATCAGAAAGATACTGTAAAACAGCTCCAGCAGCTGAGATCCCTAAAGATAAATTTTCAATTCCGAACCCTTTAAGAGATTTTATTTGAAAGAGACGAGTCAGTTTTTCGTAAGCTGCGTTATATTCAAAAACCCAATCAAACATAGCATAATTCCTATACTCTACCCCAAAAACAATATTAAATATATTTTTAAATTTTTTTGGGTAAATAATTTCATTTGGCTGAAAACGTTTCACTAAATCATTTAAATGTTTTGTGGAATTCTCTAAAAGAAAAAATTCTCCAGAAGAAATATCCAATAATGCAGCTCCACCCTTCTCTCTTTCCCAGAAAAGAGAGATTAAAAAATTGTTAGTACGAGAATCAAAGATTTGATCGTTTAACGCTAGAGATGGGGTAACTAATTCTGTAACATCTCTTTTTAGAAGAGAATTAGACTGAGATTCTTCTAACTGATCACAAATAGCTACACGAAAACCAGCTCTAACAAGTTTTGGTAGATAAGAGTCAATGGAATGATATGGAAATCCAGCTAAATCAATATTAGAACGTTTTGTCAAAGCAATATTAAGTATTTGAGAACATTTAATAGCATCTTCTGCTAAAGCTTCGTAAAAATCCCCCACTCTAAAGAGTAATAATGCATCTGTATATCTTGATTTTATAGCATAATACTGCTTAAGAAGTGGGGTATTTTTATCTTCATTTGTTTTCACATTATTTACTAAATTGTATACGCTACACGCTTTAATCAAGCTCCTATTAAAATTTATTTAATTTAAGTAACAAAGTGGACGAATCTTATTGAGGATAAACTCTTTATCAATTAAAAGATTTACAGGACCATCTATATCAAACATTAGATCTCTTAAAAGATATTCGCAAAAAGAACGCAAACCTCTAGCGCCTAAATTAAATTCCAAAGACTTTTCAGAAATAATATCTAAAGCTTCATCGGTAAAATTTAAAGATCTTTTATCCAAAGAGAAGATCTTTTGATATTGTTTAATCAAGGAGTTATTGGGTTCTAATAAAATCCTTTTCAGAATACTAGGATCCAAAGGATCCAAGTGAACAAGAACTGGAAAACGCCCTATTAGCTCAGGAATTAAGCCAAATTCCTGAATATCCTGAGCCAGAACAAACTGTAAAAGGTTTTCTCTATTTTTCATTTCTTTTTTTTTTGTTTGATACCCTATTCTGGATAAATTCAATCTATTGGAGATTATTCTCTCTAAACCATCGAAAGACCCTCCTGATATAAACAATATTTTCTTAGTATTTATTGGGATCATTCTTTGATCTGGATGTTTTCTACCACCTTGAGGTGGTATGTGAACAATAGACCCTTCTAATATTTTCAGCAAAGCTTGTTGTACCCCTTCCCCAGAAACATCACGGGTAATAGAAGGGTTATCTCCTCTCCTAGCTATTTTGTCTAATTCGTCAATAAAAACTATTCCTTGTTCTGCATATTTTAGATCGTAATCTGCAGCTTGTAATAATCTGGTTAATATGCTTTCTACATCTTCCCCCACATATCCCGCTTCTGTAAAGACAGTTGCATCTACTATGGTAAAAGGTACCTTTAAAAGTTGGGAAATACTTTGTGCAAGTAAAGTCTTTCCTGTTCCAGTAGCCCCAATCATCAAAATATTAGATTTTTCCAAATCTAATCCATCCTCCAAATAATCATAGGATGCGATGCATTTATAGTGATTGTAAATCGACACAGAAAGTGTCTTTTTAGCCTCATCCTGGCCTATAACATGTTTATCTAAATAAAATTTAATATCTTTAGGAGTCATAAAATTTCTTAAATTTTTATTGTTATTCTGAGTATACTGAGGTGTATGAAGTATAGGCCTTTTGAATTTGAAAAAGGATCTCTTTTTCATTAAGAGACTAGCTTGAGATATACAATGATCACAGATATACCCTTCTTCTTCTACTCCACCTATGAGTACAATTACTTCTGCTCTTTTTCGGCCACAAAAACCACATTTAAACTCTCTTTTCATTACTTTTTATTTTTATTCTGCCCCTAATACTTCATCAATAATTCCATATTTCAAAGCTTCTTCAGAAGTCATCCAAAAATCTCTATCAGAATCTTTTTCAACTTTCTCAAAAGATTGTTTGCTATGATGCGCGATAATTTCATATATTTCCCTTTTTATATTATTGATTTCACGCAATGAAATCTCAACATCAGAAGCTGGGCCATATACTCCACCTATAGGCTGATGTAGCATTATCCTGGAATGCTTTAATCCTGCTCTTTTTCCCTTTGTGCCTGCACAAAGCAATACTGCTGCCATAGAAGCCGACATTCCTGTACAAATTGTGGCAATATCAGGTGAAACCATTTGCATTGTATCGTAAATACCCAATCCAGAATAAACGGATCCTCCAGGAGAATTAATATAAATCCGAATTTCCTTATTATTAACTGATTGCAAAAATAATAACTGGGCTTGAATAATATTAGCTACTTGATCATTTATATAAGTCCCTAGAAATAAGATTCTATCCATCATTAACCTGGAAAAAACATCTATTTGAGCAACATTTAATTTACGTTCTTCAGTAATATAAGGTGTTATAGAAGATTCATAAAAAGATTTTAAAGAATCCTCATAATAATGTAAGGACAAGCTGCTAATGCCCTTATTCTTGATAGCATATTTTTTAAAATCCACTGAATTTTAGTTTTAATTAATTAAATTAATATAAGCATTTATAAAAAAAAAATCAAGAGATAGAAATTCATCCAATCTTAAAATTTTTTTTTCTTTATAAGAATTTGGAAAATTTTTAAATCATTAACCAATTTATTTTCAATAAATTTAAAACGAAAAAAATGCTCTATTTCTTTCTTTTTATTTAAATATTTCTCCTTGTTATTCATATATTCCGTAGAATATGAATTCATATATCTATGAATAAAATCTTTGGTAAACTTGAATAAAGTTTTTTCCACAAGTTTCTCTAACAGAATATCATTCTACAAATAATCGTAGACTTTACTGTCATACGAAGATAAAAGTATTTCACTTATTTCTGAATTAAATTCATTAGCGTATTTTTTTGGGTAAAGTTCCTTTAAGGTTCTATATTTACCAATTTTTTTATTATCCATTCTCTTATATGAAGAAATTCCAAATTTTCTTTGGATACTCTTTATTTTTTTAGAAACCTCCTTCTATTCTAAAAGTATTTTAGAAGGAGTATTTATTTTTTTAAAATATATTTTAAATTTAGGAGGAAAAGTTCTATAAAATTTAAAAAAAAAAATACTTGGATTTTCTATTTGCCCCTAAAGTAATTGCTTTTACTAAAATATATTATCGATATATAGAGGCTTGAATTACCTTTTTAAAAATTTTTTTAACTTCATAATTAGTTAGTTTTTCTTCATATATTTACCGAATAAATTCTTTCGGAACTCGTCCCTTTCTAAAACCTGGCAAAAAGGTTTTTTTTCTGTATTTTTTTATTATCTTCTTTACGATTTTACTATAATCCTCTTCGAAAATTGATAAAGAAATTACTGAATTAAATTCGTCAATTTTATGTTTCGTAATATACATTTTTTTTGTATTTTTTTGCTACCAATCCATTTGGATTGGTTCTGTTTAAAAAGTTAATTATCTATTTTTAAAATTATTTACCACAAAATTAGCCCCAATTGAATTTTATATTTACAGTGATATGTACTCATACTCTTTTTTGCTAATTAATTTTATTACTTTGGGCTAGAAAACTCTTATTTACGTTTTCTGTATAAAAACAGAGGATACTGTGTTTTCAAATGGAATGATTGAACTCTCCTTAGGAGTTTTCCTTTCTGGATTGATTTTTATATCCTTGGGAAAGGACATGAAGAATATCTCTTAATGTTCTTAATGTTCTCATTCCTTGATATTCTTTGTGTACTTCCATATCATTGGCTCAGAGCTAATGATATGGACGTTAGAGAGGGGGTTTTAATATTTTTTTTATGTTAGCATGCTTTCATCGGTTAATCATATTGTTTTCTTACCAATTGATCTTATCAAAAAAACATACAGATAGAACTGTATATATTTTTTTTTAAAATTTTGTTGCTTCATTAGTAAGTTTTATCTATTTTCTCCCAATTCTTATAAAGACAAATTTTAAAAAAAAATAAATATTCCCTTAATTATTAAAAGGCTTATACCCTAATGATAGGAGCTATTGTTTTTTCTATTAATCAAAAGCTTGCTTATTATTAAACGATGTATTTATGATTAAATGAACGGACGGCATGCTATCGTATAGCAGCTTTCATAAGCTCCTATGTTATGTCTTTTAGGATCTGTATAGAGCCTTTCTTTATCAATAAAGCTGTAGATGCTAAAATTATTTATAGCAAAATGACTTATTTATTCACTCTAGTAGGATCCGTTATTTATTTTTTTTCATTTGTTAAAATGTCCAGCAAATAGCAAAATTTATGATAAACAAAAAAATATAATAGAACTTTATCTACTGTTCCGTTAATTATGATGGCTGAGGAATTTATAGAAATTTTTCTATTTCCTATAAAGTTGTTGATAGAACTATTATTGGAGTATATATTTCTTTAATAGGAATACTGTTCCAATTTTATTTAATATTTTAGTTTTATTATCCAAATTTGGAATTTTAATAAGTTCTTTAGGAACATTACTACTCAGCCTAGCCTATGCTTCGGCTCCTAGATATGGGTACAAAAGAACTATCCTGTGAATTATCCTAAATGGAAAATGATATTTTTACTATTTTTAGCCTAGATAGGCTGTATCTACTACTTGTGTTCCAAATGGAATTGTTCTAAATATTTTAGAACAAGCAGTATATTTAATGATTGTTTCCTGCTTTTTAAATAATGGCATTGGGTTCTTTTGGAACAAACATAAATTATAGGAATTGAGATTTTATCTCGACTTAGGGCATAACTAATGAAAGGGGTATAGAGAGAGTTTAAAAAAGCAACTCAAGAAGATTTTGAAGATAAAAACCAAGAAGATGAATCTAAAAAGGATAGATGAATTAAGTTATATGAGTATAGTGGAAAGAGAAATAATAGGAGAATTTTCCCACTTTTCAAATTGGGAAGAACGATATGAACATATTATAAATATTGGTAAATCACTTACAAAAATGGAAGAACGAAGTGAAGATAAGCTAATAGGAGGATGCCAATCTAAAGTTTGGATTGGCGCATATTTAAGAAATGGCAATATAATTTTACGAGCTGATAGTGATGCTATTTTACCTAGTGGAATTGCTGCTTTGATGAGTAGAGTTTATTCAGATAAATATCCCAAAGAAATTATACCTGCAAAAATAAATTTTATTTATCATATTGGACTGAATGAGTTAATCTCCCCTATTAGAACTAATGGAATGTTCTCTATGATTAACAAAATTAAATTTTATGCAAAGATTCTTCAGAAGATATGGCCATAATACTTAATATAGAAACTTCCACAAAAAATTGTTCTGTAAGTATTTCTAAAGACGGAAACTGCATTAGTCTTTTTGAGACTAAAAACTATTCTCATTCCGAGAATCTACATGTTTTTATCAAAAAATCTTTGAAAGAAGCAAGAATAAAATTCTCCAATTTAAACGCTCTCTGCGTTAGTAAAGGTCCTGGATCCTATACTGGTTTAAGAATAGGAGTAGCTTCAGCTAAAGGTATTTGTTACGTATTGAATATTCCTCTGCTATCAATAGATACTCTTACTGTAATTAGTAAAGAAATGAATCCTTCATCTGGGTTTTTGATCCCTATGATTGATGCTAATAGTAAAGAAGTTTATACAACCGTATTTGATTCATTTGGTAAAATGCTTTTTCCCATAAAGGCTATTATATTAAATAATAATTCTTATAAAGAATATTCCAATAAAAAAATTCATATAATAGGAGATGGAGCATTCAAAGCTTTGAATGTTTTAAAGCTGGACTTTGAATATCATCCTAATATACTCCCCTCAGCTAAGAATATGGGAGAAATCTCTGATATACTTTTTCAGCAGAAAAAAAATGAAAATATTTTATTCTTTGAACCATTTTATTTTAAAAAAATAGACCATTAAATGGATACTCATAATATTTCCTCTCAATAAAAAATGGATGACATATTCGATTTTTTAAAAAAGAGAAAAAATACACTCATAAATAAAAACTCCCAATCCAAATACATCCTACGCAATCATGCCTGATTATGTTATAAATTTATATGTTATGTCCTATACATTGCTTCTAATTAGACCAATAAAAGTAAGGGGGACAAAAATGGTCAGATCTTTGAAGAAAATAAGATACCTCTTATGGAAATATTCCATACAGCATAAAATAAATTCCATAAATAAGTCCATAATAAGCTAGTGGAAAACATATATTTAGCTATATAATGCATATAATGACTATTAAAAGTTGACATTTTTTAAATATAGAGACCATTTTTAAGTATTCATAAATAGATAAAAAATTTTAAAAAAATAAATGTATATTATATAAAAAAAATAATATGGAATTTATAAATTCATTTGTTTCAGTATGCTAAATAGCATAATCGATAGATTAGGTAATCTCCCTATTATTTTAAGCCTAAAAGCATCTATGATGCTAAAAAAGTGATCATCTATTTTTATCTTTCTACTTTTATCAGTAAATGCTTTATTGAAAATTATTGGGATTGATATCTATTCATTTTCGATCGCTTGATCTAGCGTTTTGTTTTTTATTTACAATGAAATGATTTTAGGACTGTAATTTAGTAAAAGTGAACAGGTTTCTGACTGTATCTTTTACTATAACAGGCTCCTTAACTTCTTTGATTTATATGCGATCCCGTTCCAGTCTGTCTTTTAGCATTGATTTATAACTAATTCTACTTAGCTAGAGAATATTCTGATATTTTCGAAAATATAATAGGAAAAAGTGTATAAAATTTTTGGAATTGTTTTATTGTCTTTTTATAATTTTTACGTTAAATGTCCATTTAATTTTCTACATTTTCTTTAAAAATTAATATTTTTTGCTAAATATTGTAAGTATATTTACTGTGTATCTAACAGATAGATAGAATTCTTTTCTATCTTTGTTTCTCCTAAACAAAGATCTAAGCAACCTTTTAATTCTATTACGATCCACAGATCTTTTAATTTTTTTTTTTAAAATAAAAAAATAAATTTTACGATGAAAAGGTCTAATACCATCTTTCTCAAGATAGAACAGGCAGAAATTTTCTACTGAAAAAGATTTTCCAATTTTAAAAATAATACGAATAGACTTTTTGCCGTTCAAATTAGTTTTTGATGTGTGACAATAAAAATAAACAATAATTGTACATATGACGGATTAAAAAATTTGGCAAATTGGAGATAAAAATTACAAAATTTGGGGGATCTTCAGTAAGAAATGCTCAAAGGATAAAAAAAATTTATAGATTTTTTAGAAAAATAGGGGGAAAAAAAATAATAATAACATCAGCTCTAGGAAAGACAACTAATTTTCTGGAAAGTTTTATAAAAAAGTCTTTTTTAAATAAAAATATTTATAAAGTATATAAAAATCATATTAAAATTTTATATGAATTATTACCAAAAAGTAATAATTTTTTTAACAAAATTGATATTTTTTTTTCTGATTTAAAAATTTTCCTAAAAAAAGATAAATTAAAGGTAGATTTCATTTATGATCAAGTTATTTGTCAAGGGGAACTAATATCTACAAAAATTATTAGCGAATATTTACATTGTATAGGTATTGAGAATATTTGGCTTGATGTTAGAAAATCTATTAGTACGAATAAAATATATAGGTATGGAATAATAGATTGTACAAAATCATTCTCTAAAATCACTAGATTTATTATAGATAGACTAAACTTTACTCAAGGCTTTATAGGTTCTGATTTTAATTATTTTACTACAACTTTGGGTAGGGAAGGATCAGATTATAGTTCATCTATTTTCGCTTCTTTACTAGAAGCGAAAAGTAAAATTATTTGTAAGGAAGTTCCAGGAATTATAAATTCGGATCCTTGGGTTTTTTCAAATTCAAGACTTTTGTATTGTCTATCCTATGAAGGATCTGTTGAATTTTCTTATTATGGAGCATCCTTTTTACATACTAAAACTTTAGTAAGTATACAAAAAAGAAAAATTAAATTACATTTTTTATCATATTTAATGAATGAAAAATTAGGAACTTCCGTAAGAAGCATAAAAAAGGTTATTGCACCAAATAATCTACCTTATTTTTTTAAGAAAAATCATATTTTATTATCATTTTACAGTATAGATCTCTTTTTCATTAAAAATGAATATATTGGAAGAATATTCCAATATATTTCTTTTTCCATTTTAAGGGTCCATTTAATGAAAAATTTTTCCTTAAAATTGACTCTTTGTATAGAAGAGAGTTTTCATTTTATGGAAACTTTTTTTAGTTTTTTAAAAAAAAGGTATAAAATGAAGTTTTATGAAAGAATATATTTCTATACAATAAAAAATTTTGATATCTTTTATCTTGGTGAGTTTACCTGTATAATAAATATAATTTATCATAAAATAAAAAATGGTATAGTTAAGTTGGCCATAAAAACATATTAAGATATTTATACTTCTTAAGTTTAGAAGATTTTTAATAATATTATTCTTAGAATAGCTTAGAATGAACGTTGTCGAAGAATTTCAAAAAGAACTATAGCTGCTACATTACTTACATTCAGAGAATCCACATTTACATTCATTGGAATTTTTATAAGCTTTTCGGAAATTTCCATCCATATTTTAGATAGACCTTCTGCTTCATTGCCTATTACTAGAGCTAGTCCATCTCTAAAATAAACTTTATAAATGTTAAAGTATTTTTGTTGCAAAACTGTAGAAAAAATTTTTATTTTTTTTTTTCTTAAAAAGGATATTAGCCTATAAGAAGTTTCAACAAAAAAATTTGTAGTAAAAATACTACCTAAACTTGAGCGAATAATGTTAGGATTAAACGTATCTGTTTTTGGATTACAAAGAGCAATAGCATCAACAGATACAGCATTAGCAGTACGAAATATTGCTCCAATATTTCCTGGATTCTCAATACTTTCTAGAACTAGAATTAAAGGATAATCTTTCAACTTAAGAGTTTTTAAAAGCTTTTGTTTTTGGTTAAAAACTGCAATAATTCCTCCACTATTCTTTCTGTAAGCAATCTTTAAAAAAAATGCTGAACTAATTTCTGTAATTTTTTCAGAAAATTCTACTTTTCTTGTTTTAAGTATTTCTCTGCAAAGAAGAATTTTATCTGGAAGATATCCTCCTTTCAAGGCCATTTGAAACTCCTTAATTCCTTCAACAATAAATAATTTTTTTCTACTCCTTTCTCTACTTTTTTTTTTAAGGGATAATAACTCCTTCACCTTTGAGAGTTTTTTCATTTAAAAACTGATTATTGAATAAATATTCATAAATTTGTATGGCATTATTTGCAGCTCCTTTTAGCAAATTATCTGCTACAATCCATAAATTCAACGAATTCGTAGAATATCTTCGTATTCTACCAACAAATACTTCATCTTTTCCTTTAGATAAAATTGGCATAGGAAAATAACAATTTTCTGGACAGTTTTGAACAAGAATTCCTGGAGTATTTGAAAAAATATTTAGGATTTCATCTAAATAAATTTTATTTTTAAAATAAATGGTTACACATTCAGAATGTCCCCCTGTAATAGGAAGTCGTGCATTTGTAGCTGTTATAGAGATCCTATCCTCTTTTAGAATTTTTTTAGTCTCTCTTATTAGTTTAATTTCCTCTTTAGTGCATCCTCCTTCTTTTATAAGGTCACAATAAGGTAAAACATTTTTATATATTTGATGTTTATATATTTTTTCCACAAATTTTCCCAGAGATTCTTTTTCCAATTGATTCCTAGATTTTTTACCCGTTCCAGTTACAGATTGATAAGTTGAGATAACTAGTCTATGGGCTATATAGCGTTTGTGTAAAGGAGTTAAAATTATTAGCAATTGGATAGTTGAACAATTTGGGTTAGCAATAACCTTGTCTTTTTCTGAAATATCTCCTACATTTATTTCTGTAATTATAAGAAGCTTATTTGGATCCATACGCCACGCTGAAGAGTTATCAACTACAAAACTTCCATATTCTACAAAACGTAGAGCCCATTTTTTGGAAATTTCACATCCAGCGGATAATAGGGAGAAATAAGGGTTTAAAGAAATAACCTCCTCTAGGCTAAGAATTCTACAATGGGTATCTTTAAATTTAAAAGAGATTTCTTCTCCAAATCCAAAAGATTTTTTTGAAGCTACAGAAAGTACTTTTTTTCCAGAAATTTTCTTAAAAATTTTTAGCAATACCCGTCCAACAATTCCAGTTGCTCCAACCAAAGCTACTCTCATTTTGAGAATATTTATAGTTCCTCTAAAATACCAAAAAAATATAAAAAATGTATCTACTTTTTTGCTGATAAATTGCATAATTTTAAAATTATGAAAAAAATTATTATATTTTCAGACCCTTCTCCACAATTATTAAGCACTTAATTAAAATTTTTCCATAATTAGGTTTTTCTATTTATTGTACAACTCTTTCACCTAGAATTTCTGATAAAGATCAAGTATATTCTTCTGAAAGAAGAAGAAAAGCTTTTCTAAAAAAAATAAATCAGGGAGAATGGCCCAGGTATTTTATACGTCACTTTAAATAGTGAAATTGAAAGAATTTGGTATTTAGTGTAATTTTTGATCTAGATGTTAGAGTAGGTATGAATTTAATAAATAGGTTTTCCAAAAATTCCTTATCTATTTTTGGAAAAGTTCCTTCTTTTGAAGTTTTAAAAACTCGTATTAAAATGAGAAAAACAGAAAATTCGATATATTTATCTAAACGTTTAATTAAAGCTGAAAATGAAATTATTTACGCTAACTATTTTGATTTTATTATCATAAATAATGATCTTCAAAAGTCTAAGAAAGACTCATAAAATTTAGTCATAAATTTTCTAAAAACTAACTAGTATGAAAAATAAAAAAATGTCTTTATTTGGAAAGATTAGGGATCACTCCTTTTTTTTTATTGGATTGATTATTTTTTCTTTTATTTTTAATCCAAAAACTCTTTTAAATTTCTTTAGTTTTCATGCTGTTTTTAAAATTGATGGAAAAAAACTTCAAAATTTTTTGAAGTTAAAAAAAAAATTATACCCTACATCATTATATGATAAAATTTTACCTAAAATTAAGGAGGAAAAGCATATAATACAGAGTGCTAAAAAAATAGGAATCCAGTTTATGAATAAAGATTTTTGGAATTTTTTGTACAAAAAATCTTTATATAAACATATTACTCAATATAAAAAAAAAGAAGGGAGTTTCAATACTAAAAAATTTAAATATTATTTACTAAATAGTGGAAAGATTAAAAATCACGGGTTTGTTTGGTTTCAACAAAAACAAAATATTCATGATCAAATTTTGATTCATCAATATCTTGATATGTGTTTATGTGGATTAAATACAAAAAAATCATTTATTTCTAAGTCTAAGATAGTAGACTATCTTTACAAGAAAAAACAAAAAATTAGAGCTGATGAAATAGCAGATTATATGAAGGCAAATTCTTTTTTCTCCAATCTAGGAGATATTGAATTTTTTTTTATAAATTTTGCGAGGAAATTCTCTAAAATGGATTCTGAAATCAGAAAAAAACAAATGGAAAGTTTATTTTTTGAATTTAAAAAGGAAACTAAATATTTGATTAATTATCATTCTGATGTTTCTTATAATCCCATATATTATTCCTATAATTTTTTCCCATACTTTTTAAGAAACTTACTAAAAAATTCGAAAAGGGTAAGTTTTTTAACAAGGAAAAATTATTATCTTCTAGCAAAGATTACTGGAAAAAAAATGATATACGATTCAATACGTGCTAGTCATATTTTTATTGATCATAAAGGATCCTTTTCTAATACTTTTTTTTATTCTAAAAAACGAAGAAGTATAAAAGAATCTATAAAAAAAATAAATGAATTATTTTTTATACTAAAGAAAAAGCCAAAACTATTTAAAGCATTAGTTAAAAAAGAATCTTTTAAAAATAATGGATATCTAGGATTAGGATGGATCGATATAGGAGGGATAAAAAAAACGTCTGATTTTCAGAATTTTTTAATTGAAAATCCTAAAGGGAAAATAGGAGTTTTCGAAACACCGATTGGTTATCATATAATACGTATTGATGATAAAAGCCCTTTACGTCCATTTTATAAACTTTCTATTTTTCTTAAATACATTAATTCCTCAAAAAAAACTGATAAAACTCAGAACCAAAGAGTAAAAGAATTTATTCAAGAAAACGGAAAAGCTAATTTTAGTTTTTGTGCTAAAAACGCTAGAAAAAAAGGTTCTCAGGTGAAAACTAAGATTGATTCTACAATATTAGATTTATATTCTGAAATTATACAATGGTCTTTTGATAAAAAAAGAAAATTAGGAGAATTTAAAGTTTTTTTAAACTCTAGCTACATTATTGCTCGGATTTCATCTCTATCTAGAGTTAGTGTTAAAAATGAGGTAAAAAAAATTATAAAAAATAAAAAAATAGCTAAAAATTTTAAAAAATAGATGGATAAGAGAATATTTCTGGTATCTTAGCTCAGATGGTAGAGCTCTGGACTGAAAATCCAGGCGGCCCGGTTCGATACCGGGAGTTACCACAGAGCTCCTCAAGCTGGTTTCGAACCAGCGACCTCTTACTTAACAGGCAAGTGCTCTATCCAACTGAGCTACTGAGGAGTTATTGTGGAGCTGGCGGGTATCGAACCCGCGTCCAAACAAACAATGCCTAAGCTTTCTACATACTTATCCGAATTTTATTTCATCCATAAATCGAATGTCGGAGATCGAATCTTTATGGTATAACTTCTATTTTTTCAGAAATCTTAGAAGTATCTGATTTCCTATCCTTGTTTTTTTTCTTATCTTCTTTCAGAAGAAACAAGGAACGACTTCTGATAGAAGATATCCCGCTCTACCATCAATGGCAGATAAAATTAAGCAGCGAGAGCGTAATTTTCGTTTCCGTTTCTCATTTAGTAAGAACAGATTAACGTGTATTACTTACTTAACACGGTATGCTTACACTCAAGCAGAAATTTTGCTGTCAAATCCATATCAGCCCCAATAAATTTAATTTATGGTATGGATATTAAGAAATTAGTTTTAGGTATAGGATATTTTCTCTGCATATTACATGCCATTTTGCTTCAAAAAGAAGCAAGGGAAATGCTTTTTTATCCTAGACAACTTTTTATTAAAAACTACATAAATAAATCCTATATAGGATTTATTGATATTGTTAATATATTTCCTAAAACTAAATCAGGTAACATTGCTAAATTTTACGCTGGTGTTTGTTCCTATAAATTAAGAAAGTATAAAAAAGCAATAAAATTTTTCAAAGCTTTTTCATCTAAAGATAAACTGCTTTCAGCCATAAAATATGGTATTATAGCGGATTCTTTTGTAGAATTAAAAAAGAACGAAAGAGCGATACAATACTATATTAAAGCAGTTTATAAGAGAAATAATAAATTCACTACTCCATTTTATATTCGTCAAGTTGCTATTATTTACTTGAGTATAAATAAATATAAAGAATCTAAAAGAAATTTTTATAGAATCATAAATAAATATCCAACTTCTCCTTTTGTAAAAGATATAGATACATATTTATCCATGATAAATAAGATATTACAAATCTATGAAACTAGAAGAGTATTCTAAAAAGTTTTTTAAATTTGTAATTATTCTATCTAAATGGAATGAATCTGTTACGAGATACCTTTATAAAAATGTTTTTAACACTTTAGTTTATCTTGGATAGTTGGGAGACAACTGGAAGCTTTGAATTAATCTATGCTAGAGATAAAATATGTAGCAATTCCGAATTGGATTCTCTAATTTTAATCCCTATTAAAGGGGGAAACTGAATATTTTAAGTTCATATGTAAATCTTTATTACAAGGAATAAAAAATATTAATATTGTATATGAGACTCCTGTAATTCTTTGTATTTTAAACTATGAAAATAAAAAATATAAAAATTGTAAATAGAGGAATTGAATCTGCGAAAACAGCCATAAAAATGGCTTGTTTAAAAAACATCTTAAACAATTAAAACAAAAAGAAGCCTCGAAGGGACTTGAACCCCCACCATAGGAATCGGAATCCCACGTTCTATCCAGTTAAACTACGAGACCTAATCTTAAATTTTCCAACTATTACAACTGTTTATTGTTCTTTTTCTACCATTTAAAATGAAACTAAATACAACTTCCTTAGCTCTTCTTAAATAAAGAGGAAGTTTTATTATTTCAATATCTGTCCATTTTCCTAAAACATAATCTATTTGACCTACTTTTGGAAATTTCTTTCCAATACCAAATCTAAGACAGGCGTAGTTAGAAGTATTTAAAATATTTTGAATGTTTTTTAATCCATTATGCCCCCCACTGCTACTTCTATATTTAAGCCGCAAAACTCCAAAATCTAAATGGAGATCATCCGTTATTACTAAAATTTTTTCGAAAGAAATATTCTCCTTTTCCAGCCATAAGTTTACGGCTTTTCCACTCAAATTCATAAATGTAGAAGGTTTTAATAAAAAAATATTATTTTTTTCAAAATAAAATTGAGCAACAAATCCTAATCTTTTCATATTAAAAACTGCTAAATGAAATTTCGAAATTTCATTTAGTATTTTAAATCCTATGTTATGCCTTGTATTAGCGTATTTATCTCCAACATTTCCTAATCCAACAACGAGAAATTTTTCCATACTTTTATAACCCCCTACATTTCTTCAATAAATGAAGAAAATCTTTAGAAAGATCGCACTCAAAATGAAGATATTTTCCACTTTTTGGATGTGCAAATCCTAAATAATTTGCATGTAAAGCTTGTCGCGGGCAAATCTCGAAACATTTTTCTAAAAAAATTTTATGCTCTTTAGAAATTTTCTTAAAAATTTTATCTCCACCATATCGTGGATCATTGAAAATTGGATGACCTAAAAACTTTAAATGAGTCCTAATTTGATGTGTCCTACCCGTTTCTAAATGACAAGAAATAAAAGTAACATATCTAAAATTTTCTAATACTTTATAATGTGTTACTGCATTTTTTCCTCTACTTCCATCAGGAAAAACCATCATCTTTTTGCGATGATTAGGATTTCTCCCAATGTTTCCAACAATTCTTCCTTTTTCCTTAGAAAGGTTACCACATACAATAGCAAGATATTCTCTTTGTATTTTATGATAAAAAAATTGTTTCATTAACTGTTCCAAACTATTATTATTTTTTGCAACAACAAGTAAACCAGATGTATCCTTATCTATTCTATGTGCTAATCCAAAACGATAAGTATCTTTGTTCAGATGATATTTTAAAGCATTAACTAAGGTACCTTTGGTATTTCCTATACCAGAATGAACCGCCATTCCAGGTGGCTTATTTACTACGATGATTTCTTTATCTTCATAAATAATATTTAAAGTAACATTTTCTGATTTCATTTCTTGTTTTAAATTCATTAAAACGCTTACTCTATCAGAGTACTTTACTAGAAAGCTAGGTTTAACAGGTTTTTCGTTTATCCAAATAGCAGAATTTTGGATTTTTCTTCTAGAGATATTTTTAATAAAATTAGTCAAAAATTTATCAACCCTAACTTTGCCATGTTCCTTTTCTACTATAAATTTTATATGTTTGTACATATGGTTCCTAAATTAAGAAGCCTAAGATAAAGATATTCACAGATAAAGTATAAAAAATTCCTTTATACTCATGTATTATCTATTTGTTTAGCTTTTTTAACCTTTTATCAGAATTTTTTTATAGTAATAATACCTACTGGACAAACTCTTGAAGCTTTTTTGTAACTTTCGAAAGAAAAGTAACAAGATTTTTTTAAAACAAAAAAGCCATTCTTATCTATTGAATGCAATAAAACGGATTTTCCGTCTTTTTTAGAAATTCTGAAATATTCTGGAGCTAATTCTGAACAATAATTACATCCAATACATTTATTTCTTTGTAATGTTATGATATACATTCCGTATTCACTAATTTATAAAGTTTATCTGAAGAACGAATTTTAAAATTCAAAGGAATAGTACATACCTGACCCTTAACAACTATATCTGATAAGGAATCATTAACCATAATAGAAAGAACTTCAACTTCTTTTACCCCTGTAATAGGTCCTGTTACTAGGATTCTATCCCCAACTTTTACCTTACTAGCTTCAATAGAAAATTCGCCTATCCTTGCCTTTGAATAATAATGACGACCTTTACCAAGAAAGATCTTTTTTCTTGTAGCTAGTGATCCACTAATTTTAGACCATTCTCCAAGTTTTTGGCCAAGGTAATACCCTCCCCAAAATCCACGATTATAAACTGATTTAAGCCGTTTAGTAAAATACATAACCTTTTTTATATCAAAATTTCCTTGATATAAAAAATCTATCGCTTTTCGGTAACAAGTTGTTACCACAGCTACATATTCAGGGGATTTTCCCCTGCCTTCTATTTTAAGAACTTTAATGCCAGATTCAATAATTTTATCTAAAAAATGGATAGTACAAAGATCCTTTGTAGACAAAAAATATTCGTTATTAATATCTATTTTAAACCCGCTTTCCTTCTCAAGGAGAGTATATTTCTTACGACAATTATGTGAACATGCACCTCTATTAGCTGAAGAATTTCTAGAATGCAAACTTAAGTAGCATTTTCCAGAAACAGCCATACAAAGTGCACCATGACAAAAAATCTCAATTCTTATTAATTTTCCAGAAGGACCTTTTATTTTATATTTTTCAATTTTATAGACAATTTTTTTAATTTGATTAAGACTTAACTCTCTACTTAAAACGATAGTATCTGCAAATGAAGAGTAAAATTTTACTGTTTCAATATTAGTTACATTTAATTGTGTAGATATGTGAACTTCCATTCCTATTTTATAGGCGTATAAAATTACCGCTTGATCCAATGCTATAATTGCGTTTATCCCAGATTCATAAGCTTTATCAGATAATTTTTTAATAATAGAAAGGTCATGATCATAGATAATTGTATTTAGTGTTAAATAACAACGGATACCTTTTTTCTTACAAATTTTTCCAACTACTGGAAGATCATTTATGGAAAAATTTGCAGAAGATCTAGCTCTCATATTAAGATGATCTACACCAAAATAGATAGAATCAGCCCCAGAGTCAATAGCTGCTCTGAGAGATTCAAAATCTCCAACAGGAGCCATAAGTTCTATTTTTTCCATAAAATTTATTATTGTCTTATATAAAGTCAATAAATTATAACTAGGATTAATTAAATTTGCAGATAATGAAATACGATTTCAAAGAAATTGAAAGTTTTTGGCAAAAATATTGGAAAAAACATCAGACATTTAAGACTGAAGAAAACTTTAAAAAGTCCAAATATTACATTTTAGACATGTTTCCCTATCCTTCTGGATCTGGATTACATGTTGGACATCTTTTAGGGTACATTTCTTCTGATATCTACGCTAGATATCAACGTTTGGAAGGTTTCAATGTTCTTCACCCAATGGGTTTTGATTCTTTTGGATTACCTGCTGAACAATATGCTATTCAAACTGGAAAACATCCTGAAAAAACAACAGAGATTAATATCTGTCGTTATAAAAACCAACTTTCCCGACTTGGTTTTTCTTTTGACTGGAGCAGAGAATTAAAAACAAGTGATCCTTCTTATTACCATTGGACGCAATGGATTTTTATAAAACTTTTTAATTCATGGTACGACCATAAAATGGAAAAAGCTAGACAAATTAATGAATTGATCAACATTTTTGAAAAAGAAGGAAATATTGACATAAAAGCTTCAGAACCATCAAAAATTTTATTTTCAAATAAGGAATGGGCAAAATTTACTACAAAAAGTAAAGAGAAAATTTTGCTTAACTATCGCTTAGCTTATAGAGATAAAGCGATAGTTAATTGGTGTCCTGATTTAGGAACCGTATTAGCTAACGATGAAGTGAAAAACGGAAAAAGTGAACGTGGGGGATATCCAGTTTATCAAAGAGAAATGATACAGTGGAGGATAAGGATTACGGCTTATGCTGAAAGACTTTTAAAAGGACTTGAGAATCTTTTATGGCCAGATTCTCTCAAAGAATCTCAAATAAATTGGATAGGAAAATCCTATGGAACAAGGATAAATTTTCCAACTATAGATGGGGATAATATTGAAATCTTCACTACAAGACCAGAAACAATTTTTGGGGTTAGTTTCCTTGTTTTAGCTTCGAAACATCATTTTATAGAGAAAATAACTAACTCTGAGTTAAAAAACTATATTGAAAAGACGAAAGAAAGAAATGAATTAGCAGGAGTATTTTCTGGTTATCATGCTTTGCATCCTATTACTGGGTATAAATTACCTATTTACGTGAGTGAATATGTACTAGGTAAATATGGAACAAGTGCTATAATGGCAGTTCCTGCTCTAGACAAACGAGATTATAAATTTGCTCAAAAATTTGGATTAAAAGTTTTGAAGGTACTTTCTTCAAATGTAAAATGTATAAAATCAGGTTTCCTCACAGGATTACCTGTAGAAAAAGCTACTAAAATAGTTCTAGAAAAAATAGAGGAAAAAAAAATAGGAAAATTTAGTATAAATTATCGTTTGAGAGATTCAGTTTTTTCCAGACAAAGATACTGGGGTGAGCCTATTCCAATTTTTTACAAAGAAGGGGAAGTTTTAAAGTCTATTCCTGAAGAAAAATTACCTTTGCGATTACCATTTATAAATAAATTTACACCTAAAGAAAGTGTAAATCCTCCATTAAGGAGAGCTAAAACTTGGGCTTGGGATGAAGATAAAAAAAAAATATCAAATCTAGACTATAAAAGAACATTTCCTATTGAAACAAGCACTATGCCAGTATGGGCAGGATCTAGTTGGTATTTTTTACGATTTATGGATTCTAAAAACGAAAAAGAATTCGTAGGAAAAAAGTATGAAAGATATTGGAAGAATGTTGATCTTTATATTGGAGGTGCAGAACATGCAACTGGTCATTTGCTTTATGCGAGATTTTTTCAAAAATTTCTTAAAGATTATGCTCTAGTAAGTGAGGAGGAACCCTTCAGAAAAATAATAAACCAAGGAATGATTTTGAGTAGATCAGCTTTTGTAAGCCGATTAAAAGGAACAAATAAATTTATTTCTGAAGGGTTAATTGGTCAGAATAAAAATATTCAAAAATTAACGGTTGATATTCGTTTACTTAAAACAAATAATATTCTGGATATAGAAAAATTTAAAAATTGGAGAAAAGAGTTTATTACTTCTGATCTTATTTTAGAAAATGGAAAATTTTTCTGCCAAAGGCAGGTGGAAAAAATGTCTAAATCCAGATTTAATGTAGTTAATCCTGATACAATTTGCGAAATATATGGAGCAGATACTTTACGTCTGTATGAAGTATTTCTTGGACCAATTGAACAAACAAAAAACTGGAATCTACAAGGAATAAACGGAGTCCACCAATTTATAAAAAAATTTTGGAAACTATTTCTCCATAATGGAGCATTTATCTCTCTTATAGAGGAGCCTCCTTCACAGGAAGAATATAGAGTTTTACACAAAACCATAAAAAAAGTTAGAGAAGATATAGAAAATTTTTCTTTTAATACTTCAGTTACTGCTTTTATGATTGCGGTAAACTTTTTAAGTGAACGTAGATGTTCCAAGCGCTCGGTATTAGAACCAATCGTAATCCTCCTTTCTACTTTTGCTCCTCATATTGCAGAAGAAATATGGAAGAAATTAGGACATGAAAAATCTATTAGTTTTGCTAAACTCCCTAAGTATGATGTAAAATATCTCTCAGATGAGGCTATTGAATATCCTATACTATTCAATGGAAAGTTAAGATTTAAAATTTTCTTTTCAAGGGTAGCTTCTACATCTGAAATTAAAGAAAAAGTACTAAATAACCCTAAGACAAAAAGATATTTGAACGGAAATATCTTGAAAAGAATTTTTATAATTAATAAAAAAATAATAAATCTTGTTACATAAAAGATTAAAAAGTCAAGTGAATCAGCAAAATATTTATCTCCACTGGAGAGATACCACTAATTCTAGAAACTTGTCCCATAGAATATGGACGATGTTTCATTAATTTTTCTCTAGCTTCTGAAGATAAAGATTTTATTTTTTGGTAATTAAAATGCTCAGGGATTTTTATATTCTCTAAACGAGATAATTTTTCAGCGTTTTTCTTTTCTCTATCAATGTATACTTTATATTTTATTAGTATTGATGTTTGCTCTAAAATTCTTTCTTCGAAAATTTTTTTTTTAACGAATTTTTCCAAATCTGGAATAAATAAAATATCTTGAATATTTATCTCTGGACGAGAGAGAAATTTATTTGCATTTAAAGAATGATTAATTTTAGGAGAATTTTTCTTACTTAGAATTAAGTTTGCAAATTTCTTGGTTATGTTAAAATTTTTTAAAAAATTAAAGGATTTTTCTAGTTTCCGAACTTTTTTTTCTACTAAACGCATTCTTTGCGAATCAGCTAATCCTATCCTATAGGAAAGGTGCGTAAGTCTTTCATCAGCATTATCTTGCCTTAGTAAAATACGGTGTTCAGCTCTAGCAGAAAACATTCTATAAGGTTCTTCGGTTCCTTTAGTAATAAGATCATCTATCAATACGCCAATATAGGCTTCATTTCGTTTTAAAACGAAAGAATCTTTTTCATTAGTCTTTAAATGAGCATTAATTCCAGCCATTATTCCCTGAGCAGCTGCTTCTTCATATCCAGTTGTTCCATTAATCTGGCCTGCAAAAAATAGATTATTAATTTTTTTGGTTTCTAAAGTAGATTTTAACTGAGTTGGTGGAAAATAGTCATATTCGATAGCATAACCTAATTTTAGAATCTTAACTGATTCAAACCCAGTAATTTTTTTCAAAGCCATGTATTGAACTCTCTCAGGCAAAGAAGTCGAAAATCCATTAATGTATACTTCATTTGTATCCCATCCTTCAGGTTCTACAAAAATTTGATGATGTTCTTTGTTAGAAAAACGATAAACTTTATCTTCAATAGAGGGACAATATCTAGGACCTAGACTTTTAATAGTTCCATTAAATATTGGGGATTGGTTAAAATTAGATTGTAAAATTTTATGTACATCAGTATTTGTATAAGTGATATAACAACATCGTTGATTTTTTAACCTTGGAGTCTCCAGATAAGAAAACTTTCCTGGAGGCTCATCTCCTAGTTGAGGATTCATTTTAGAAAAATCTAAAGAACGACCATCAATTCTAGGAGAAGTTCCTGTCTTCATTCTTCCTGAAAAGAATCCCAGGTTTTTTAATTGTTCTGTAATATTTATTGAGGAAGATTCGCTGAATCTTCCTCCATTAATTTTTTTTTTTCCTATGTGGATAATTCCATTCAAAAAAGTACCGTTTGTTAAAATAACGGATTTAGCTTGAATTTCAAGACCAAGTAAAGTTTTTACTCCAATAACTCGTTCTCTTTTTAGTATAAGATATACTACCATATCTTGAAAAAGTTCCAACATAGGAATCTTTTCTAAAATCCTTCTCCATGTTTCAGAGAAACGTTTTCTATCAGATTGAGCTCTAGGACTCCATACAGCAGGTCCCTTGGATCTGTTAAGCATTCTAAATTGGATCATTGTGGAATCCGTAACTATTCCTAACTGGCCTCCCAAAGCATCAATCTCTCTGACAATTTGCCCTTTTGCGATTCCCCCAACTGCTGGATTGCAGGACATTTGTCCTATTGTTTGTAGATTCATACTTATTAGTAACACCCTAGATCCCATTAGAGCAGCTGAAGCAGCTGCTTCAGCTCCAGCGTGACCTCCTCCAACTACAACTACGTCGTAAAACATAAATTATTATGAATAAAATTCAGATAAAAATTTTCTTTTCTTCGCATTATACTTTTTTGTGATTTTGTTTTGTCTTTGTATCCAAGAAGATGCAATAAAGAATGAACCATAACGCGTATTAGCTCAATTTGAACATCTTGTTTCCACATAAATGCGTTTTCCATTAATCGTTCCACGCTAATAAAAGAATCTCCATAGATTGAAAATTTACTAGAAGAATACCCAAAAGTGATTACATCAGTATAATTATCGTGTTTAAGAAATTTGAAATTTAGTTTCAAAATAAATTGGTCGTTGCAAAAAATATAATTGAGATAATTGACTTTTTTACCCTCTTTTTTTGCTATATTTTGAATCCATCTACTAATTAACCTTTTATTTTTTAGTTGAAAATTTGTTTCAAAAAAATATCGAATCATTAAATTTTTTTGGCAATGTTGTATATTATTCCAACACCTATAGGAAATTTTGAAGATCTTACATTTAGATCTTTACGTATTCTTAGAGAATCTGAATTAATCTTAACGGAAGATACTAGAACATCAAAGAAACTATTAAATCATTATAAAATTAAAACTCCCCTAATGGGGTATCATTCGTATAATGAATATAAAATTTATACTAAAATACTTAAACTAATTAAGAAAGATAAAATCTCCTTGATTTCTGATTCTGGAACTCCGGGAATTTCTGATCCAGGATATCTTATTATCCGAGAATGTCTAAAATTAGGAATTGATGTAGAATGTTTACCTGGTTCGACAGCTATCATTCCAGCATTAGTTCAATCAGGACTTTCTATTCAAGAATTTACGTATCTTGGATTTCTACCCCCCAAAAAAGGAAGAAAATCCAAAATAGAAGTTCTTTCAAAAGAAAAAAGAACATTAATTTTATACGAGTCACCTCATAAACTTTTAAAGACTCTTAAAGAGTTACAAAATTTTTTAGGTTCAGAAAGATATTTGGTCCTCTGTAGAGAAATTTCAAAAAAGTTTGAAAAAAAACTTAGAGGAAGTTTAAGGGAAATTATTATCTATTTTGAGAATAACACTCCTATAGGAGAATTTGTGTTAGTTTTAGAAGGATTGAGATAGGCACTAAGCGGATTCGAACCGCTGTGGAAGGTTTTGCAGACCTCTGCCTAGCCACTCGGCCACAGTGCCGTTATAAAATCAATATACAACTTATTTTTCGAAGTTTCCACTCCATTTAACTTTCTTCTACACATTTTCCAGTTTTTCGTTTCGGGGTGTAGCTCAGTCTGGTTTTAGAGTGCACATCTGGGGGGTGTGGGGTCACTGGTTCGAATCCAGTCACCCCGACACGAAGAATTATGTTCTGTTTACCCAGAAAAATAGCTAAAAATCTTAAAATTAAGGATTTTCTTAAATTTTTATCCAAAAAATTTACAGGTCAAGCTGTTTTTTCTACAAGTTTTAGTATGGAAGATCAAATCATTACTCATATAATTTTTGATAAAAAAATACCAATAAAGATATTTACTATTGATACAGGGCGTTTACTTCCTGAGACATATAAAGTCTGGAGTTCTACTAATAAACTTTATAAAAACTGTATTTTAGCATACTATCCTAAGTACGAAAATATTGAAAAATCTATTTTAGAAAACGGACCTAATGCTTTTTATGAATCTTTAGAAAAAAGAAAATTATGTTGCTTCATAAGAAAAATAGAGCCTATAAAAAGAGCTTTTTTAGGAAAATTACTTTGGATAACTGGTTTGCGAATTTCACATTCTACTTCCAGAAAGTCTTTAGACTTTCTAGATTGGGATAATTCCCAACATTTAATTAAATACAACCCACTTTTAAAGTGGATTCCTATCCAGGTCAAAGAATTTACAAAAATTCATTATTTGCTTTATAATTCTTTACATGATAAGGGGGGGATTAGTCTCGGATGTTATCCGTGTAGTAAAACTATTCACATTTTTAGCTCCATAAGAGCTGGACGGTGGTGTTGGGAAAAAAAAATGGGGAAAGAATGTGGATTGCATGCTTAAAAAATGAGAGAAAATTTACATTCCTTATTAAAATACTCTTTTAAAGGCAGAAAATATTTCTTTAATTTTTCTTATCAAAAGGAGATATTTTCTTTATTTGAAGAAATATTTAACTTTTTGTTTAATCGTTCCCCATTTATTATTGAAAAAAGTATTTTTAGAGAATTTTGGAAAAAAATGAATAAACGTTTTTGTAAAATTCTCTCAAAAATATATAAAAATACATTAAAATGTAAATTTATTAGTCAAAAATTTTTAGAAAAAATTCCGAATATTTATGAAAAATTAATTTTTGATGCTAAAGCTATATCTCAATTTGATCCTGCAATAGATATTCTTGAAGAAATTTTTCTTTCTCATTCAGGATTTTTTGCTATTGCTTTTTATCGTTTTTCCCATGAATTGTGGAATCAAAAAATTCCATTGATTCCTAATATTATTTATAATTTTACTCGTAGTAAAACAGGTATGGAAATTAATCCAGAGGCCTGTATAGGAAAGTATTTGGTAATTGATCATGGAAGTGGGATTGTTATTGGATCGAGTAGCTGTATAGGAAATCATGTAAAAATTTATCAAGGGGTGACTCTTGGAGCTATTAAAGTAAAGAAAAGCTTGGCTAATAAAAAAAGGCATCCAACTATTGAAGATAATGTAATTATTTATGTAGGATCTATCATCTTGGGGGGGGAAACTGTTATAGGGAATAACAGTATTATTGGAGGAAAAAGCTGGATTACAGAGAGTATTCCCCCATTTTCTATAGTTTCTCAAAAAAGTATTATAAAAATACGTATTAATGAAATTGCAAAGCATTTTGCAAACAGTAGGAAGAACTCCTCATGTTAGAATTAATAGGCTTTTTCCTAAAGAACATGAGGTTTGGATCAAGCTTGAAAAAAATAATCCAAGTAATAGCATTAAAGATCGTATCTCCATAGCTCTTATTGAAGAAGCTGAAAAAAATAAATTTCTAAAAAAAGATAGTATCATTGTGGAGCCTACTTCAGGAAATACTGGAATATCATTATCTATGGTTTCTGCTGTTAAAGGATACCGATTAATTCTGGTAGTACCAGAATCTATGAGTATTGAAAGACGTTATATTATGTCGACTTTTGGAGCTGAATTAGTCTTAACCTCAAAAGAAAAAGGGATGAAAGGAGCTTTAGAAAAAGCTAAAGATCTTTATGAATCCATACCAAACGCCTGGATGGCGAAGCAATTTAATAATAAGTTAAACATTTATGTACATAAAAAAAAAACAGCACGAGAAATACTAGATGATTTTTCTGAAGGTTTTGATTATTTCATAACTGGAGTTGGCACTGGGGGTCATATTATGGGAATAACTGAAATTCTTAAAAAGAGATTCCCTAATATGAAAATTATTGCAGTTGAACCTAAAGAATCTGCTGTTATATCAGGGAATATTTCCGAGCCACATGAAATTCAAGGAATTGGAGCTGGGTTTGTTCCAGATATTCTAGATATCAATATTCTAGACGAAATATTTACAGTAAGTAAAGAAGAAGCTTTTGAATATGCAAAAAGGGCAGCTAAAGAAGAAGGACTTTTTGTTGGTATTTCTACTGGAGCAGCATTGGCTGCTGTAAATAAAAAGATTTCAGAAATTTTAAAACCTTCAAAATTTTTGACTATTAATTATGACACGGGAGAAAGATATCTCTCAGTAGAGAGTCTTTTTAAAGAATGAGAATAGGTAAAGTGATTTTAACTTCTTCTGGTTCTGGAGATCCAGAATCTATCACATTGAAAACCTTTCGTTATATGCGAAATACGGATATTGTCTTAACTGATCGATTAGTTAGCCAAGATATATTAAAATATTATCTTAATCCAGCTTCTCAAGTTCTTCATGTAGGAAAAGAATGTGGAAATAAAAAATCTATATCTCAAACGTATACTAATGATTTGATGGTTAGGAATGCCTTAAAAGGAAAACTTGTCCTTCGCATTAAGGGAGGGGACGTTTCTATATTTTCTAATATTATTGCTGAGTTAGATGTGTTAATCCAATGCCATATTCCTTATGAAATAATACCTGGAGTAACTTCAGCATTCGTTTCTTCTGCAAGCTTCGGAATTCCTTTAACTGCGAGGGGGTATTCTTCTGGAATTCGTTTCCTTACATATCATCACCAGAATCTAATTCAAGATTTTCAATGGAAAGCTCTTTCAGAGACTGAAGACACTTTAGTTTTTTACATGATAAAAAATATCGATAAACTTATAAAATATCTTCTAAAATATGGAATTTCTAGTGGTAAAAAGTTAGCAATAATTGAACAAGCTGGAACCCCCTCGCAATATATGAGAACAAATTACTTGCAGCAACGAAAAATTAAAAAAAAAAGGAGTACTCCTTACTTGGCCATAATAGGAAGGGTTGTAAAATTCCACAGATATTTTCAGTGGGTTACTAAAAACTTTTCTAGAGGCTAGGGATATGCTAAATAAAACTTTTCTTAAATTGGTTTTAAATTCTTCAAAAGAGGAAATTATTTGGATGCATGGATATCTTTCTGGATTTCTAGACCATCATTTTTTATCTTTCTCCTTAAACAAGGGTTATTTAGATGATGATTCTTATCCTAAAAAGATAAAGATAACATTAGCTTATGGAAGTGAAAGTGGAAATTCCAAGAAACTTGCAATAGAATTTTCTAGTAAGATAAAATCTTCTGGTTTTCAAGTAAAACTTACTAATTTAGATAATTATAGAGTTAGTGATTTTGAAAAAGAAACTTATTTTTTTGTAATTATTAGCACCTATGGAGATGGAGAGCCTCCTGATTCAGCTAAAGATTTTTTTAATTTATTA
Organism: Blattabacteriaceae bacterium; assembly: GCA_036390115.1. Taxonomy (NCBI): domain Bacteria; kingdom Pseudomonadati; phylum Bacteroidota; class Flavobacteriia; order Flavobacteriales; family Blattabacteriaceae; species Blattabacteriaceae bacterium. The sequence continues at coordinate 55,558 of DASWCM010000003.1, forward strand.
TTAAATAAGAAATCTCCAGAACTTCATCATATTAAATATGCTGTTTTAGCTCTTGGAGATAGATCATATACTCTTTTCTGCAAAGCAGGAGAAGATCTAGATTCTCATTTAGAATCACTAGGTGCCCAACGTTATCTTCCCTTAAAAAAGTGTGACGTAGATTTTTATGAAGAAGCTAAAGAATGGATGGTCACACTTTTAAGTAAAATTAAATTTTTTTCCCAAAAAAAGTTTATTGAAAAATTCAATAAAGAAAAAAAGTATGGAACAAATTTTTTTTTTGGAAAAGTCCAAACTAATATTATTTTGAATGATATAGGTTCAGAAAAACAAACACATCACATAGAAATTTCTTTAAACAAAGAAGAACTTCGTTCTAAAGTTGGAGATGCTTTAGGAGTTTTTCCAGAAAATCCTTTAGATGTTGTCGAAGATATTATAAAAATAAGTAATATAAAATTTAATAAAAATATTAAACATCCCGTTGTTGGAAATGTATCTATTTTTACGCTCTTAAAGAAGCGACTAAATATTTTTTTCTTACCTAAAAGAATAGTAAAAAAATATGCGGAACTTATCCAAAAGGATATCCCGAATATGCGAATGGATTTTTTAGATATTCTAAAGAATTTCCCCTTAATAGAACCTGAAAAAATAGAAACATTTATCAAAATATTAGAACCAATCATTCCTAGATTATATTCCATTTCTTCATCTCCTGAAGCCCAGGATGGAGAAATCCATTTAACTGTAGAAAAGAATATATTTTTACATAAAGGAAAAATAAGATATGGTATATGCTCTAATCAGCTTTCCTTATTAAAGAAAGGAGATAATTTAAAATTTTATATAAAACCCAATAATTTTTTTAAACTACCACCTAATGATAAAGATATTATTCTTATTAGCGCAGGTACAGGATTTTCCCCTTTTCGAGCTTTCTTGCTGGAAAGGGAAATAACAGCATCTTCTGGAAGAAACTGGCTGTTTTTTGGTAACAGGAGTTTTGAAACGGACTTCTTATATCAAACTGAAATTAAATTTTGGGTAGAAATAGGTATTCTTAATAGAGTGAATTTAGCTTTTTCTAGAGAAAAAAAAATTTATGTCCAACAAAAAATGTGGAAATACAAAACTAAATTTTTTGAGTGGATAGATTCAGGTGCGTACTTATATGTTTGTGGTAAAAAAAAACCTATGAGTTTAGAGGTGGAAAAAACGATCTTCAATATTATTGAAGAAAAAAAAGGAGAATTTTCTAAGATTTATTTTAACCGTTTAAAAGAAAGGGGACATTATTTAAAAGACGTTTATTGATTGTATATGAATCATTCTCCAATTGAAAAAATTAAAAAGTCAAGTAAAGGTTTAAGAGGGAGTCTTATTGACGGAATAAATAATGAAATTACTAGATCTTTAAATGAGAGTGATCAATTTATTATTAAATTTCATGGAGTATATCAGCAAGATAATCGTGAAAGAAGAAAAGAACGAGCCTTTAAAAAACTTGAAAGATCATATTCCTTCATGATTAGGCTTAGACTACCAGGAGGTTTTCTGACCCCTAAAAAATGGGTAATTGTAGATAGTATCGCTTGCAAAAAAGCTAAAAAAACAATAAAAATTACTTCCAGACAAACGTTCCAATTACATGGAATAATAAAATCAAAAATAAAACCTACTGTTAAAGCTTTTAATCTAGCTGGTCTTGATTCTCTTGCTACTTGTGGAGACATTAATAGAAACGTAATTTGTAGCACACAAATAAACACTTCTCCTGCTTTTTACGAAATCTTTCATTATGCAAAAAAAATAAGCCTTTTTCTTTTGCCAAAAACAAGGGCATATTATGAAATATGGTTAGATGAAAAAAAAATCCTTGAAAGATATGAAGAAGATCCTCTATATAAAGATCATTTTCTGCCCAGGAAATTTAAAATTGCAGTTGCTATTCCACCTAATAATGACGTAGATGTCTTCACAAATGATATAGGACTTATTGCTATTGTTAAAAATAAACAACTAAAAGGATTTAACATCACGATTGGTGGGGGACTTTCTACTACCCCTGGAAATTCAAAAACTTATGCCCGTTTAGGAACATTAATTGGTTTTGCGGATAAAGAAGAAAAAATACTTAAAGTAGTTTATGAAACCCTCAAGATTCAACGAGATTACGGAGATAGAAATGAGCGAAATCAAGCTCGTTTAAAATATACTTTTGATAAATACGGAGATCTTTGGTTTAAGAATGAACTTGAAAAAAGATGCGGTTTTTTTTTAAAAAATACGAAAGTATTTATTTTTACCGATCGGTCAGACTTATTTGGATGGAATAAAGATTCAAATGGATTTTTTTATTCTACCATTTTTATAGAAAATGGAAGAGTTTTCGATGAACCTCCTATTTTTAGGAAAACTTTTTTCCTTAAAATCGCTAAACTTGGAAAAGTTCAGTTTAGACTGAGCTGTCATCAAAATATAATTTTTAGTGATGTTAGAGTGGAATACTTCCATGAAATTAATCTCTATTTAGAGAAATATGGTATAAATTCTTATATGGAAATTCTTTCGAAGATTAGAAAAAATTCTATGGCTTGTGTAGCTTTTAATACTTGCCCTTTAGCTTACTCTGAAAGTCAGCGTTACTTTCCTATTTTTCTTTCTAAGATTTATCTTCTCCTTAAGAAACATCTCTTGAATAAAGAAAAAATAATTATCAGGATTACTGGATGTTCAAATGGATGTTCTCGTCCATATGTAGCTGAAATTGGATTAATTGGGAGCTCTTATGGCTGTTATAATATCAATTTAGGGGGAGATAAGCATGGTCTGCTACTAAATAAGAGTTATAAAGAAAATATAAATGAAACGGAAATTATTCGTGAATTTGATATTCTTTTTGCTTATTTTTCTAGTTACACTAAAGATAATTTGGTATATTTTAAATGAAGGGAATAAAACAAGAAAAAAACAATTTATTACCTTTTTTTTTTACATCAAAAAAATTTTTATTTTTTTATTTTGGGAGGTGGGCATTTAGTTTTAAATAGACTTTTTTTTATTAAAAAAAATTTTACTTTTACTTCTGTTTCCCTTATCTCTGATAAGATGGAAAAACCTATAAAAATAAACTATATAATAAATAAAAAAATTAAATTGAGTAAATTTTTTTTTAATAAAAAAGAAATTGAAAAAACGGATATCCTTATTTTAGCTGAGGATAACTTTTTTATTCTAGAGAAGATTTGGATGGATGCTAAAAAATTTGGTAAGCTTATAAATTTTTCTGATTTTCCATCTTTTTGTGATTTTTATTTTGGGTCACTTTTAAAGAAAGTAAATCTTAAAATTTCTATTTCAACTAATGGAAAATCCCCTACATTGTCTAAACGTTTTAGAGATCTACTATCAGAAGTTTTAACCAAAGATATTAGTCTTATATTAGATAGGTTATACACAGTACGAAAAAAACTTAAAGGAAATCTGTCTTCTAAAATGAGAGTTTTAAACATTATAACTTCTGAGTTAATTAGAGAAAAATTAAATAGGGTAATCATATGGAAAAAAAATAAATGTATATTTTTTATATACATTTTTGGTTATATTATTCTTCTCTTTTCTTTTATTTTTTTTGATCAAAAAAGTGAAAACATATTTAGTCGTATTAATAAATATTTTTATTAAAAATTAATATATTTCATATTTGCATAATAGCAATTTTTGCTTGAAATCCCTCAACTTTTACTTCTTCCCCTTCCCATTCAAAAGTTGGAGATAAAATAAGATCAACAGAGAGTGTTTCTTCACAAATATAATTATTGTTATTTTCAATAGCCTCAATGAATTCTTTAGAAGAATCTATATAACTGATAATTTTATCAGTTAGATTAAATCCTTTTTGTTTTCTAAGATTTTGCATTTTGTTAACAAAGCTTCTAGCTAACCCTTCTTGTTTAAGACTATTCGTTAAACGAACATCTAATGCTACTGTAAATTTTTTTTCTGGATCTGAAAATACAGAAAAACCAGGAATTTCTTTGGTAGATATTAAAACATCCTCTAAATGAATAAATAGTTTTTTTTTTTCTAAAAAAATTTCTTTTTTTCCCCTTTTTTCTATTTGCACAATATCAGATTGTGTAAATTTTTCTATAACAGATATTATCTTTTTTAGAGATTTTTTAAATTTTGGCCCTAATTTTTTATAACTAGGACTAATCTGTTTTCTAAAAATAGATACTTCAGGATCTGAAACCTCTATTTTTTTTACATTAACTTCTTTTGCTATAAATCTTGATACTAATTTTAGTTGTTTTCTTATACGCTCATTCTTCGTTATTATTAATACCTTTTGTAAAGGTTGTCTAACTTTAAGATTCTTTTTCTTTCTTAGAGAAAGAACCATCGAACTAATCTTTTTGCCAAGGTACATACGTTCTTGAAGATCTTCATCCAGAAGATCTGGATTGAATATAGGAAAATATGACAAATGGACGCTTTCAAAAGTCTCCTTATTTGTGATTTTATTTAAATCCTGATAAAGTCTATCAGAAAAAAAAGGAGCAATAGGTGAAATTAGCTTCGATACATTAAAAAGACAATAGTAAAGAGTTTGATAAGCTGAAATTTTGTTATTATTATATGTTTCTTTCCAAAAACGTTTACGACAAATTCTGATATACCAATTACTGAGATGATCTATAACAAAGTTATTTAATTCTCGAACTACTTTTGTAGGATTATATTCTGAATAATATTTGTCAACTTTTTGGATTAAGTTGTTTAATTCTGATAAAATCCACCGATCTACGTTCGGACGTTCTTCTAACGAAAAAAGTTTTTCTTTAAAAAGAAATCCATCTATATTTGCGTATAGAGCAAAAAAAGTGTAAGAATTATAAAGAGTCCCAAAAAATTTTTTTTTAACGTCTTCTATGCCTTCTGGATTAAAACGAATATTTTCCCAAAATGATGTATTCGATACCAGATACCATCTAATAACATCAGGTCCAAATTTTTCAATTATATCAAAAGGATCTATCGTATTTCCTCTACTTTTAGACATCTTTTGCCCATTCTTATCAAGAATTAATCCATTAACTACAACATTTTTGTAAGAAATAGAATCAAAAAGCATACAGGAAATAGCGTGTAAAGAATAGAACCACCCCCTAGTTTGATCTACTCCTTCAGCTATAAAATCAGCTGGAAATTCTTTTCTTTTTTCGATAAAATCAGAATTTTCAAAAGGATAATGAAATTGAGCATATGTCATAGCTCCAGAATCAAACCAAACATCTATTAAATAAGGTTCTCTTTTCATTGGTAGACCAGAAGGAGATACCAATATAATCTTATCAAGCACGTGTTTGTGTAGATCAATTTGTTTATAATTTCTTGGACTCATATCCCCCCTAATAAAGTTTTTGAAAGGATTTTCTTTCATAATTTTTTTTTGGATTGATTTTTCAATTTCATTAACTAATTCTTCAACAGAACCTATAATTATTTCTTCTCCGTCATTCTTCCATATAGGAAGAGGAACTCCCCAAAATCTAGATCTGGATAGATTCCAATCATTAATATTCTCTAGCCATTTTCCAAATCTATTTTCTCCTATAGTTTTAGGGTTCCAATGAATGGATTTGTTTAATTCTACCATTCTACGTCTTCTTTTAGAAGTTTTCATAAACCATGAGTCTAACGGATAATACAATAATGGTTTTTCCATTCGCCAACAATGTGGATAGGAATGGGTATAGTTTTCTCTATAGAAAACTCTGTTTTCAGATTTTAATAATTCTGCAATTTTATCATCTACAGATCTCTGATTTAAGAGATTTTTAGAGTATTCTTTTTTAACATATTCTCCTTCAATAGGGAGGTTTTTGATAAACCTCCCTTGTAAATCTACAAGTGGAATTTGTTTTTTACTCTTTTCATCTCTTACTAACATTGAAGGAATTCCGTTCTGTTTAGCTACATAAGAATCTTCTACTCCAAATGTAGGAGCTAAGTGGACAATTACGCTTCCTTCATTTGTGTTGATTAAATCGCTCGGAATAACTTTAAACGCTTTTTCTGCTCCTTTAGAAGGAAGGACCCAAGATAATAATTGTTCGTAACGACTTCCTATAAGACTATATCCTTTGAATTCTTTTAAAATTTTATAAGGGATTTTTTTATCCGTTTTTTTAAATTTTTTGAATTCTTTTTCATTTTTTACCCAAAAAAACTTTTTTGGAAAAAGTTTCCAAATTCTATTTTTGGAAAGTATAAGATTTTCTTTTAGAAAGGTATAAGGATTGTAAGTTGTTACAATAACATAATCTATGTTAGGTCCAATACCAATTGCTGTATTGGAAGGAAGGGTCCAAGCTGTTGTTGTCCAGGCTAAAAAGAAGATGTCACCCAAGATTTTTTTAAAATTTTCCGAAAGACTATTTTTAATAGTTTTAAATTTAACAACTAGTGCAGTATCTGTAATCTCTTTGTAAGATCCAGGTAGACTCAATTCATGAGAACTTAGGGTTGTTCCAGATGTTGGAGAATAAGGTTGTACCGAATATCCTTTGTATAAAAAACCTTTTTTATAAAGTTTCTTTAAAGACCACCAAATACTTTCTATATATTTTGATTCAAAAGTTATATAAGGTTCATTCAAATCTACCCAGTATCCAATTTTTTCAGTAATATTTTTCCAAAATTTAGTATAAAGCATTACAGCTTTTTTACAAGCTTTATTATAACTTTCTATGCTAATTTTTTTACCAATATCCTCCTTAGTAAGACCCAGAGATTTTTCTACGCTAAGTTCAATAGGCAATCCATGTGTATCCCAACCTGCTCTACGTTTAACTTGTTTTCCTTTTAAAGTATGGTATCTACAAAATATGTCTTTAATAGTTCTTGACATTAAATGGTGTATCCCAGGCATACCATTTACAGATGGTGGGCCTTCATAAAAAACATGAAGTTTTTTACCATTTCTAGAGTAAACGCTTTTTTGAAAAATTTGATGATCCTTCCAATATTGATTTATTTCTTCAAAAATCTTTTGAAGATCTAATTTTTTGTAATTTTTAAACATTTTTTTTTAGAATGCATAAAATTGCTATCTATGGAATAATGGGATCTTATCATCATATTGCTGCTATTAAATTTTTTGGGGAAGAGTGTCACTTAATGGAGTGTTCTTCTTTCGAAGAAGTTGTCAAATCAGTTTTTTCTCTTAATCCTAAGAAGGGAATAATGGCGATGGAAAATTCTATCGCTGGTTCTATTTTAACAAATTATGTGATGCTATCCAAATATAAACTTAAAATTATTGGAGAGGTTTTTATTCCTATAAATCAGTGTTTAATTACTTTCTCAGGTCAATCTTTAAAAAATGTTAAGGAATTAATTTCTCACCCAATGGCTCTTCTTCAGAGTAAAAAATACTTTAATCAGTTTACAAATATTAAAGTACTTGAATGTACTGATACTTCAGAAGGAATTCGATATATTGCTAAAAATAAAATGAAAAATCTAGCAGCTATAGCCACAGAAATTGCTTCTATCATTTATGGTTTGAATATTCTAGAAAAGAATATTCAAGATCATTCTTATAATTTTACGCGTTTTTTTATCGTAAGTTCTTCAAAAGATTCTTCTAAAAATTTTTCTGATAGAGCTTCTATTAAATTACGAATAGATTCTAAAATTGCCACTATTTCTAGGTTGCTTCGTATATTTTCAAAAAATTGGAATATAACAAGTATTCAGTCAATTACTTTCTTTGAAAAAACTTGGGAAAATATTTTTTTTATGGATTTTTCTTTCGAAGAATATGGTCATTTTAAGAAAATGATGGATCTTCTTTCTAAAGAAACCTTTGATATTTTCATATTTGGAGAATATAAAAATGGGTGGAAAATAATTTAATTTTCTCTAAAAGAAAATCCTCTATTACTAGAAAATATTGCGTTTTTAATAAGAAAATTTCCAAAATTCTTTATTTTTATAAATGAAAATGAATTCAACTGTGTTGAAATCATTAAAAATGATGAAAAAGCTTAATGACATAGAGCAGTCTTGGATAAAGAAATTCAACACCCCCTTAATTATTTCAGGCCCATGTAGTGCAGAAAGTGAAGAGCAAGTGCTAGAGACAGCCCAAAGGCTTGATAAATCTTATGTTCAAATCTTTAGAGCTGGTATTTGGAAACCTAGAACGAGACCTAATTCTTTTGAGGGAATTGGAGAAAAAGGCTTTTATTGGCTTAAAAAGGTTAAAGATAAAACTGGGCTAAAGATAGCCATTGAAGTAGCTTCAGCTGAACACGTAAAAATATCCCTCAAACATAATGTTGTTGATGTATTTTGGATAGGAGCTAGAAGTACTGTGAATCCTTTTTCTGTACAAGAAATAGCAAATGCTCTTGAAGGATCCGATAAAATTGTTTTGGTAAAAAATCCAATTAATCCTAGTCTTGATTTGTGGATAGGTGCCTTGGAACGTTTTTTAAGTAAAGGTGTTGAAAATTTAGGTGTGATTCATAGGGGGTTCTCTTCTGAGAATCTAATACCATTTAGAAATCAGCCTAATTGGAAAATGGTATTAGATTTTAAAAATCTTTATCCCCATATTCCTGTACTTTGTGATCCTTCTCATATTTGTGGTAATAGGGAAAAAATTTATGATATAGTAAAGCAAGCATTTAACCTTGAGTATAATGGTCTTATAGTGGAAACTCATTGTTCTCCTAACAAAGCTTGGAGCGATTCTCAACAACAAATAACTCCTGAAAAATTTTCAGAAATTCTAAAAAAAATCAATCCATCTAAGGATATTCTAGAAAAACTTAGAATTCAGATTGATGAAATAGATCAGAAATTTATTTTTCTCTTGAATGAGAGATTGAAACTCTCTAAGGAGATTGGTTATGTAAAAAACAAATATGATAAATCTGTTATTCAGATAAATCGCTGGAAAGAAATTTTGCTAAAAAACAAAAAACTGTCGAAATATTTCGGAATTTCAGAAGAATTCATAGAAAAAATATTAAATCTCTTACATAAAGAATCTATAAATATTCAAGAACAATTCTAATAATGCTCTTTATTATCTTGTATGTCAACAAAAGGAGCTACTGACATCTAATTTTTAACAAAAAGAACTTGACCTATATAGTATAATTTATTTTCGAACCAATAAGCCTGGTGGTAAGGGTGTAACTTCTTTGTTATTGGATCAATCGTTAGTTGAGTAGCTTTAGATTTATGATGAGTCCTCCTCTTTCGTTTTCTAGATTTAGATTGTCTCTTTTTAGGATGTGCCATATTTTTAATATTAAAAAGAAAAAAAAAATTAATGACTCTAGATGAGATTATTTTTCATTTTCTTAAAAAAGAAGAAGATAGACAAGTTAGAGGACTTGAGCTTATCGCTTCGGAAAATTACGTAAGTACGAATGTACTAAAAGCTATGGGGTCAATTTTGACAAACAAATACGCTGAAGGAGGTAAAAGATATTATGGGGTATGTGAAATTGTAGATAAAATAGAAAGGATAGCTATTGATCGAGCTAAAAAACTGTTTCATGCTGAATATGTAAATGTTAAACCTCATTCAGGATCTCAGGCAAATGCAGCGGTTTACATGGCCTGCTTAAACCCAGGAGATAAAATCCTTGGGTTTGATTTAACACATGGAGGCCATCTTCCACATGGTTCTTATGGAAGTTTTTCTGGAAAAATTTATCGATCTTTATTTTATGGTTTAAAAAAAGAAAGTGGATTGATTAACTATGAACAAGTAGAAAATTTAGTGGAAAAAGAAAAAAAAATTAAATTGATTATATGTGGGGCTTCTTCTTATTCTAGGGATATTGACTATTCCATCTTTAGAAAGACCGCAGATAGAATTGGAGCTATTCTGATGGCAGATATATCGCATACAGCTGGATTAATTGCTAAAGGATTCCTAAACAATCCTTTTCCCCATTGTCATATAGTAACTTCTACTACGAATAAAACTCTTCGAGGGCCAATAGGAGGAATGATACTTTTGGGAAAAGATTTTTCTAAACTCGGAAAATCAAAAAAAATATCCCAACTTATTAGAAATGCTGTATTTACAGGATTTAAAGGGGGAGAAAATGTTATTGCCGCAAAAGCTGTTTCTTTTAGAGAAGCTTTAACAGAGTCGTTTGAGCGTTACGTTAAGCAAGTTGTAAAAAATGCTAAAAAATTAGCAAAATCCTTTGTTTCCCTAGGTTATAAAATTATCTCAAATGGAACGGAAAATCATTGTATGCTACTTGATTTAAGTAATAAAAATATCACAGGGATAGAAGCAGAACAACTTTTGGCAACTGCCGATATTACAGTTAACAAAAATATGATTCCTTTTGATAACCAGTCTCCTTTTGTTCCTTCAGGAATTAGGATAGGAACATCTGCTATTAGCACTAGAGGGCTAAAAGATAATGACATGGAAGAAATAGCTAATTGGATCGATGAAGTTTTACGCTGGAAAAACGATTCATTAAAAATTGATATAATTAAAAAGGAAATTAACAATAAAATGAGATATTATCCCTTATTTAAAGGATAGATCTCGCATTTAGTTTTTATAAATTTAATAAAATTAAATAAATATGATGCTAACTGAAGAAACTGAATTCATACCATTAATTGTACAGGAGGAAGAGGATACTTTTCCAAGGGAAGAAATCCCAGATCAATTATGCATTCTCCCTATTAGGAATATAGTTTTGTTTCCTGGAGTAGGAGCTCCTATTACAGCTGGCAGAAATATGTCTTTGCAACTGTTGCAAGATTCCTATAACTCGAATAATAAAATTATAGGGGTTCTTACCCAAAAAGATTTTAGGGTAGAAAATCCTTCTGAAAAAGATCTTTACACAATAGGTACTGTAGCTAAGATTCTTAGACTTCTAAGAATGCCAGATGGCAGCATTACAGTAATTATTCAAGGGAAATGTCGTTTCAAGGTTAATCGTGTTATACAATATAAACCATATATAAAAGTAGAATATATAATTTTAAACGAGAATATTCCAACTGACAAGGATGAAGAATATAATGCTTTAATAGAAGCTATCAAAGATTTGTCTATAAAAGTAGTTCAAGAAAATCCTAATCTTCCTTCTGAAATAGGATTTGCCCTAAAGAATATAGAAAATAACTATTTTTTGGTTAATTTTATATCGACAAACATGAATTTATCTATCAAAGATAAGCAAAGCTTACTTGAACAGAACAATATGAAAAATAGAGCAATGGAAGCTTTTCGTTTTTTAACTATTGAGTATCAGCAAATTAGGCTAAAAAATGATATACAATATCGTGTGCGTAACAATATAGATCAACAACAACGTGAGTTGTTCTTGCAACAACAAATAAAAGTTATTCAAGAAGAGCTTGGAGAGTTCTCGGTCGATAAGGAAATTGAAAATATTCGGGAAATGGGGGAAAAAAAAAATTGGACTAAAGAAGCTCAAGAAAAATTTGAACGCGAATTAGTTAAAATACAACGCACTAGTCCTCATTTGCCAGAATACCCTTCATTGATAAATTACCTTGAAATAATGCTTGATTTGCCCTGGAAAATATATTCTAAGGATAATTTCGACCTTAAACATGCTAAAAAAATTCTAGATCGAGATCATTATGGTCTAGAAAAAGTAAAAGAACGAATTATTGAATATCTTTCCGTTTTAAAGCTTAAAGGGGATATGCGATCTCCTATTTTATGTTTTTATGGGCCTCCAGGAGTTGGAAAGACTTCTTTAGGAAGATCTATAGCATCAGCCGTAAATAGAAAATATGTGAGAATATCTTTAGGTGGAATATATGATGAATCTGAAATACGAGGGCATAGAAGAACTTATATTGGGGCTATGCCTGGAAGATTGATTCAGGGAATGATAAAATCAGGAACATCAAATCCTGTTTTCATCCTTGATGAGATTGATAAAATCTCAATTGGCTTACACGGAGATGTTTCTGCTGCACTTTTGGAAGTTCTAGATCCAGAACAAAATGTGCATTTTTATGATAATTATCTTGATATAAGTTATGATTTATCCAAGGTAATGTTTATCGCTACCTCCAATTCAATTTCTTCAATAAAGCCAGCTCTTTTAGATCGTTTAGAACTCCTTGAGATAAATGGTTATACAGTTGAGGAAAAAATTCAAATAGTAAAAAAACATATATTACCTATACAATTAGAAAAAAACGGTCTTAATATAGGGGACTTGAAAGTCAATTCTAAAAATCTTGAAAAGATTATATTAGGGTATACATCTGAATCAGGAATACGAAGTCTTGAAAAAAAGATTTCTAAATTAACTCGGTCTTCGGCAAGACAAAAAGCAATGAATAAAAAATATGTTAAACGTTTGAATTTTGATAAAATTGAAGAGATACTAGGAACTCCTTACCCTTTCCTTAATTACGAAGGAAATAATATTCCTGGAGTTGTCATTGGATTAGCTTGGACTCCATATGGAGGAGAGATTTTATCTATCGAGTCAATTCTTGCAAAAGGTAACGGAAAATTGAATCTTACTGGCAACTTAGGTTGGGTGATGAAAGAATCTGCGTATATTGCCTGGCAATACGCGAAAGCTTATAATGAGGATTTTGGAATTGATCCAGAAATGTTTGAAACGTACAATGTACATTTGCATGTACCAGGTGGATCTGTACCTAAAGATGGCCCTTCTGCAGGAGTAGCAATTCTTTGCTCTTTAATATCTGTTTACACTGGAAAAAAGGTTAAATCTCATTTAGCTATGACTGGGGAAATAACACTTAGAGGCAAAGTACTCGCTGTTGGAGGAATCCCAGAAAAGATTTTAGCAGCTAAGAGAGCTGAGATTCATGAAATAATTCTTCCAAAAGAAAATAAAAAAAGCGTGGATAATATTAAGTCAAAAGAGGTACTCGGAATTTTTTTTAATTATGTTTCTAACATGAAAGAAGTAATTGAACTAGCTTTAGAGAGATAAGGAGAGATGGCAGAGTGGTCTATTGCTACAGTCTTGAAAACCGTTGAGGTTTATTCCTCCGAGGGTTCGAATCCCTCTCTCTCCGCTCAAATGAAAGTTTTTGGATTAATTGGAAGAAATATTCATTATTCTTTTTCAAAGAAATATTTTTCAGAAAAATTTATTAAAAAAAATATCAGAAATTCTAGTTATAAACTTTTTTATATCGAAAATATTAATAAACTAAAAGAGTTTCTTCGAATAAAAAAAAGAGATATCTCTGGATTGAACGTTACTATCCCTTATAAGCAAAATATTATCCATTTTATTGATGATATTAGTACGGATGCCAGTAATGTTGGAGCAGTTAATACTATTGAAATAATGCAAAAAGGGTATATTGGATCCAATACAGATATTTTTGGATTCGAATTTTCTTTCAAAAAACATATAAAATTTAATCATAAAAAAGCCTTTATATTAGGTACAGGTGGAGCTTCTAAAGCTGTAATTTTTGTCCTAAAAAAATTAGGAATCGATTTTCGATGTGTTTCTAGAAATGAATATAAAAATTATACTTACGAAGAAATAACAAAATACGTTTTAAAAGATTTTAAAGTAATTATTAATTGTACACCAGTTGGTACTTATCCAATCATAAATGATTGTCCAAAAATTCCATATTGGGAAATATACCAAAAACATTATCTATATGATATGGTATACAACCCTATTGAAAGTAGATTACTTAGAGAGGGCTGTAAAATGGGATGCTTTACGAAAAATGGATTTGAAATGTTGCAATTACAGGCAGATAAAGCCTGGAGTCTCTGGAATAGAAAATGATAAAGGCTATATGTTTTTTAATGTGAAAACTAAATGGAACGATTTTTGTATCTACATTTTTTAATTAAAAATTATCCAGTTAACCAACTTAGAAATAAAGTTCATCAATTATACAAAAAATTTTTGGAAAAAATACAAAAAATTAGAAAAGAAAAACTTTTAAATTTTTTCGTAGTGTATTTGTCGTTTACATTAAATAAAAAATTTTATCATTTTTTTTTTAAAAAAAAACAAACTAAAACTTTTAAAGAATTTAATAAAAAACTAAATGTTCTTTATAAAATAATAGAATATTTAAAAAATCTTTATAGATTTACAGATAATGACAAAATGGTTTTAAATATTCTTAAAAAAATAAAAGATATTAAAGATCGTTGGGAACATTCTAGGAATATTTTTCACACTAAAGTGGAATACGTTTTTAAAACTTATCGTTTCCATTTGGAAAACTTTTTGAAGTATTTAAACTTCAACAAAAATTTTCAATCTCTAGAATATGAGCATAAGATTCAAAAACTTAAGATTATTTCTAGGGTTAAAGAGCTTATTAAAGAGACCAAACTTCCAAAGAATTTAAATGAACTTTATCACTTGCATCACCTAAGAAAAAAAAAATGTAGGAAAACCAACTATTTACTAATATCTAAAAAAATCATAGAAAAAATAAATAATTTAAATGATTTTTTTTTCAAATTTTTTTCTTTTAAAAATAAAGAATCTATTAAATCATTTTATCATTTTAAAAAAATACATAAAGCAAAAATACATTACTATAACGAGTATTATAGTGAAAAAATTGGAAAATTTCAAGATAATTCAAATTATTTTATTAATAAAAGACTTGAGATAGATATTATCAAAAAATTCAATGATTTTTCTATTTATACTGAGTTTTCTATTGATACTTTCTTAAAGGAATTAACATCTCTTAGATTTAAAAAACTTTATTCCAAATTTTTATTTGATAAATATGACTTTTTAGAAAAAAAGCTTTTAAAGTATATGGAAATAATTTCAAACGAAATATTGAAAAATCGTAAAAATATCCTAACTTTATTTTTGGATAAAAAAGCGTTTTTAAAAAAAAAATCATTAGATCATAAAAATGTTAATTTTTTTATGAATAAATTCAATTATACAAATAATATAATTGAATTTTTAGAAATCTTAGAAAAGATCATTTAGATAGATGACAGTAAGTTTTACTGAAAAGAAGCTAAAAATGGAGGGAAAGAAAAAAGTGAGAAGGATGTCATGCTGAATAACTACTATTTACGTGCCTCTTAAGTAGCTCCTATTTAATTATAAAAAAAAAATAATTTCAAGGGGTACGAACGAAAGAGTGAAAGGAAAAAGTAAGTTGAATATAAATAGAAGTGGTAGCAGGTTTTAGTGAAACACTTTTAGTTGTTATGAACAAACAAGATATTATTTTTATTTTGTAGTGGTACTTTATAAAATTCCAAAAAGGTGTCTATAAAAATAACTAATGAATGCATTAATTGCGGGGCTTGTGCCTCTGAATGCCCTAATCACGCTATTTATGAGGGATCTGAAGAATGGTCTCTTTCAGAGGGAACAAATATTAAAGGAATAGTAAAAATAAGTTCAGGACTTTTAATTGATGCAGAGTCTTCTCAAACTCCAGAGAAAAGGGATATTTATTTTATTGTAAAAGATAAATGTACAGAGTGTGTAGGATTTTATAATGAACCTCAATGTATGGCGGTCTGCCCAGTTGATTGCTGTGTTTTAGATGAAGAAAATGTAGAATCCAAGAAATCTCTACTTGAGAAAAAAAAATTTTTACATCCCCCTATTTAATAAATGCTCTTTTAAGGCAGGGTAATTATTAGGAAGTATAATGGATTTTTTTTCTGATTTAAGTAACTTTTTTAAGTGCTTAGGAAGGATGACTTGCTTTTGCAGATCATAAGGAATTTTCTCCGTAAACTTCAATGGATGAGCTGTCTCTAAAAAAACACCCAAAACTCTTGAGTTTTGAGAGTTCACTTGAAAATATTTTTGAAGCCCTAGATACCCTAAGGCTCCATGTGGGTCCAGTATATACCCATTTTTATGGAAAATAGATTCTATTGCACAAATAGTTTCTTCATCAGTAAAGCTATAAGTATCCAATTTTTCCTTTAGCTTAGAAAAGCTTCTATCAGAAAGATGCCAAATTCTAGTGAAATTGCTTGGATCAGCTACATCCATAGCATTTGATAAAGTATATTTTCCTGGAAGGAAAGCATATTTTCCAGTTTTTATAAATCGATTTACCGTATCGTTAGAATTTATTGCAGCTATAAAATGTTTTATAGGGAGTCCCATTTTTTTTGCCAACATACCTGCGCAAAGATTTCCAAAATTTCCACATGGAATAGAGAAAAAGACTTCTTCAGCTTCAGAAGGACTTATATTTTTGTAAACTATGAAATAATACAAAATTTGTGGCAACAATCTTGCTATATTTATTGAATTAGCTGAAGTTAAGGCACATTTATTTTGTAGGTCCTTATCCAGGAAAGCTTCTTTTACCAATTTTTGACAATCATCAAAAGTACCTTCTATTTCTAGAGAAGTAATATTATCTTTCACCGAAGAAAGCTGTTTTTCCTGAAACAGGCTAATTTTAGACTGTGGAAAAATTAGAACCACTTCTACTCCTGCTATTTGATGAAATCCTTTAGCTACAGCACCTCCTGTGTCTCCAGAAGTAGCCACTAAAACAGTTATGGGTTTACTTTCTTCTTTTCGTAAATAACTTAAACACCCTGCCATAAATCTAGCACCGACATCTTTAAATGCTATGCTAGGTCCATGAAAAAGCTCTAGCGCATAAATTTCTTTGTGAATATTTACTAAAGGGAATGGGAAGCAAAGTGTATCTTCTATGATTTCTTCTAAAATTTTTTCTGGTATATCAGGTACTATGTAAGGTTTAATCACTTCCATTGCTATGGAATATATGCTTTGTGATGAAAAATTTTTAATTTCTATTTTGTGTATTTTTTCTGGAAAGAAAAGACTATTATCTGGAGCCAATCCTCTTATTACAGCTTCTTTAAAAGAAACATAATGCTTAGTCTTTCCTAGACTATGATATATCATAACTATTCGAAAATTTTAAATATCATACCATTTTACTCCTTTTTGATTTATTGAGGAAGTGTAAACTTGATATTCTATTTTTAGAGAATCATATATACCTTCCATAACTGAAGTAACAATATATGCAGTTTTTTCACCTTTGCTTAACATAAATATCGAAGGTCCAGATCCAGATATACCTCCTCCTAAAGCTCCAACTTCTTGACATTTAGCTTTTACTTTGTAAAAGGAGGGAATAAGCAGACCTCGGATTGGTTCAATCATTACATCTTCTAATGATCTACTTATTAGCTCATAATTTCCTTGATATAAACCTGCAATAAAAGATCCAAAATTTCCACATTGTTTTACGGCATCCTTCATAAATACTTTTTTCTTTAGAATTTTACGTGCGTCAGATGTTTTTATCTCAATCGTGGGATGAATTACGCTAATCCATAAATCATTAGGGACATGGATATTTGCCATATCTAAAGGATTATAACTTCTTATTAACGTAATTCCTCCCATTAAAACTGGAGCCACGTTATCAGCATGATTACCCCCACTAACTAAACGTTCCCCTTCCATAGCAAATAGTATCAATTCTAGAGTACTGAAAGGATTTCCTAATAGGAGATTAGCTCCAGCAACAACTCCTGCCGAACTTGCAGCGCTGGATCCTATTCCGCTACCAGGTTTTATTTTTTTTAGTATTTCTATCTCAAATCCTAAAGGAAAGGGACATTCATTAATAAACTCTTGTAAAGAAACAAGACAAACATTTTTGTTTGTCTCTCTAGGGAAGTCAGCTCCATCTATTTTCAGAATACTTATTCCTGATTTATTCAATCTTTTCAAAAGAATCTCATCACTAGGATTATTCAACGCTAATCCTATTACGTCAAACCCGCAAACTAAATTTGCAACAGTAGCTGGAGCAAATATTTTTATTTTTTCCATTTTATTGATCTACTACTGGCTTTAATAACATCTGAAAAAATTCCAGAAGCAGTTACTTCTGAACCAGCTCCTGCTCCTTTTATTGTTAAAGGATGATCAATATATTGCCTAGTAGTAAATGAAATTATATTATCTTTTCCATCAAGCTGATAAAATGGATGGCCTAAATTGATAGCTTCTAATCCAACTGAAGCAATACCTTTCTTATATCTGGCAACGAAACGCAACCGTCTATTATTCTTTTTCGTTGATATTCTTATTTTTTTGAAAAAACTAGATTCCAGATCTACTAGATTTCCATAAAACCTCTCAATAGAGGTAGCTTTTAAGCAGAAATCAGGAATAAAGGATTTTTTAAAAATATCCTCTAATTCAAGTTTTTCTCCACATTCTCTTGCTAAAATAAGTATTTTTCTCATAACATCTTTTCCACTTAAATCAATGCGAGGATCAGGTTCAGTAAATCCTAGTTTTTGAGCTTCCTTTACGGATTCATAAAAATGGGTTCCTTCAGAAAATTTGTTAAGGATAAAATTTAAACTACCAGAAAGTACAGCTTCTATGGAACGAATATCATCTCCACTTTTTATTAAACTATTTAGAGTATCAATAATTGGAAGACCAGCTCCTACATTAGTTTCGAAAAAGAAAGGAACTCCCAAATTAGTTGATACCGTTTTTAGTTTTTTGTAATACGAGTAAGTGGAAGAACAAGCAATTTTATTGCAAGTAATTATTCCAATCCCCTTTTTTAAAATTTTTTCATAAATCAGTGCTATTTCTTCACTAGCTGTATTATCAATAATAAAACTATTACATAGATCAAGTTTTTCTATTTTTTCTAGAAATTTTTCTACGTTCATTATATCAGATTCTGATAACTTTTTTTCCCATTCATTGAATTCAATTCCGAATTCGTTAAAATACATATTTCTACTATTAGCTAATCCGATAATTCGAATATCAAGTTTTAGCGTTTTTTGTAAAGAATTTTTCTGTTGGAAGATTTTCTTAAGAAAGCTTGCACCTACTTTTCCCAGACCAATGATGAAAATATTCATTTTATGAGCGTTTCCAACGTTCTCAAAATATGATCTCATCGCTTTATGAAAATATGAAGCTCTTTTAATTGAGAGTCACTTAAATATGAAGGAGTTCCTATCATTGGATCTCTAAAAGAATTATTTTTTGGAAAAGCAATAAAATCCCTTATACTCTCTTCGCCTTCAAGAAGAGCTACCAAACGATCAAGTCCTAAAGCAATTCCACCATGTGGTGGAGTCCCATATTCAAAAGCTTCCATTATAAACCCAAATTTAGATAAAATTTCTTTTCTAGAAAATCCCAATAGATTGAAAATAGATTCTTGTATGGAACGTTTATTTATTCTAATAGATCCCCCTCCGATTTCTTTTCCATTAATAACCAAATCATAAGATTTGGCGATAATTTTTTCTGGATTCTTTTGAAGAAGGTAAATATTTTCTTCTTTAGGAGAAGTGAAAGGATGATGAAAAGAATCATAACGATTATTTTCATTATTCCACGCAAACAAAGGAAAATCAACTATCCAAATAGGGGAAAATTGATTCGTTTTTCGCAAGCCTAAACGGTCAGCCATCTCAATTCGAATTTTTCCTAGTTGTCTACTAACTGTTTGTTCATCTAAACCTGAAAGTATTAATAAAAGATCTCCAGGTTTAGCGCTTAAGCGTTCAGAAAAAATTTTAAAATATTTTTGACCAAAAAAGGGGGATTGAAATTTTCCATCAATCAAACATTTCACCCACGTAAGATTTCTTATATGATGGAGTTTACACCATTCGGTAATATCATTTAATTGTCTTATGCTGTAATTCGCACATCCAGGTATCGAAATGCCTGCTACTCTATTATTTGGGATTACATCATTTAATTCCTTAATAATCATATCAAAACGTATATCTGGTTTATCAGATCCGTATCGTTTAATAGCCTCTTTATAGGAAATTCTTGGAAAACTCTTTGCAAATCTGCAATTCCTTATTTTTTTAAAAATATAATTAATAAGATTTTCGGATATCTTAAT
Source organism: Blattabacteriaceae bacterium (assembly GCA_036390115.1). Taxonomy (NCBI): domain Bacteria; kingdom Pseudomonadati; phylum Bacteroidota; class Flavobacteriia; order Flavobacteriales; family Blattabacteriaceae; species Blattabacteriaceae bacterium. The sequence continues at coordinate 75,535 of DASWCM010000003.1, forward strand.
GACATCTTCTTCTTCAACAAAAGACATTTCGCAATCAATTTGAGTGAATTCTGGTTGTCTATCTGAACGCAAATCTTCATCACGAAAGCATTTAACAATTTGAAAATATTTATCTATTCCGCCTATCATTAGGAGTTGTTTGAAAGATTGAGGAGATTGAGGGAGAGCATAAAACTGTCCAGGATTTATTCTTGATGGAATCACGAAATCTCGTGCTCCTTCTGGTGTGGATTTTACTAAAAGGGGGGTTTCTATTTCCAGAAACCCGTTTTCTGAAAGATATTTTCGGATTTCGAAAACTATCTTGTGACGAGTAATAAGTTTTTTTTTAATAAAATCTCTACGTAAGTCAAGATAACGATATTTCATTCGAAGATCTTCATTTCCATCTGTTTTTTCTTCTATAATAAATGGGGGTATTTTTGAATAGCTTAGAATTCTAAGTTTAGAAACAACAACCTCAATAAATCCTGTTGGATTTTTAAGATTTTTAGATTTTCTCTCAATAACTTTTCCGCATACTTGTATAACGAATTCTCTACCCAATTGATCTGCTTTCTTTTTTAAAGTATTTTTTCCATAAAAAGTTAGTTGAGTTATTCCATAATGATCCCTTAAATCTATAAAACTTACTGTTCCTAAATTTCGAACTCTTTTAACCCATCCAGCTAAAATAACCTCTTCCCCAACATTTTTTTTACGAAGAGTTCCACAATTATATGTTCGAAACATTTTTTTTAAATTAGAGATTTATGGACGAAAAGATGTTTTTGGGTAAATAAAAATTGCTTATATTTATAATTTAATTTATAAATCCTAAAAAAAAAATATATTTTAATATTTTTTTCTATATAATTTAAATAAATTATTAAAATATAAATTTATATGGAATATTATCAATCTGAACAATGGATTTTAAGGAAATTACACCCAGATAAGATACGCAATAATCGTAAAACTGATTTGCTAAGAATCCAATCTTCCTGCAATTATTTGGTAAATACTGAACAAAGTTTTAAATCAATTCACATTGGTGTAACTAATGGTAAAGGATCTGTGGCTCACATGTTATCTTCCATTCTTCAATAATCAGGATTAAAAACAGGATTGCTTACTTCTCCTCATATGAAAAATTTGCGTTAACGTATCCGTTATATCGGTTTATTAATTGAAGAAGATTTTCTCGTTAGTTATGTTCGTTTCACCAAAATTTGCGCTGAAAAAATTTATCTAAAATTGCTTATGAAAAAGAAGGCATTATTAATGCCAAAAATTCCAGTAGTTTTAGGATCGTTTCATGATGAAACGGATAAAGTTTTTCGATAAGTTGCTTTTAAAAAAAAAAGCACCAATTTTCTATTCTGATAATTGCAGTAATTCTGATTACTATGCAATCCCATTAAATGGGAACTATCAAATATTAAATAAAAAACAGTAATAAAATCTATAGATGTTTTCCAAAGTTTAGGATTAAAAATTCCTGAAAACTCCATAATTTTGGGGTTTAAAAATGTTATTAAGAATACTAATCTACAAGGACGGTGGCAAGTGATAAGACAAAAACCTAAAATTATCTGTGATACTGTACATAATGAAGAAGGGATAAAATGGGTAACGATAAACTTATGAGGGAAATAAACTGCATTTAATTTTAGGTTTTGTTAGAGTAAAAGAGGTATTAAAAATACTATATCATTTTACAACTAAAGCTTATTATTATTTTTGTAAACCGAATTTACCTAGACGTTTACAGATAGAAGATATTGAAAAATTGGTTCGTAATAACTATAAAAAAAAATGCAAAATATTTTTTTACGGTAAAAGAAGCTCTTTTTGAGGCTGATTTCTCAGCCTCAGAATCAGAATAGGACTTTATTTTTATAAATTATTTAATAATTTTTAGAAAATTTTGTTTTCTATAATATTTGTTTATATTTACTTTTTAAGGGTGATTAGCTCAGAGGTTTAGAGCAGCTGATTTACAATCAAAAGGTCGCTGGTTCAAATCCAGCATCACCCATTTTATTTATTTATTTAATTTTTTTTATTAATTTTATTTATTATTTATTTTATTTATTTTATTTTAATTTTATTTTAAATGTTTTTTAATTAAACAAAAATATAAAAAAAATATGAATAAAAATATGCTAAAAAATATTTGGGTTCTTGTTTTTTCATTTTTTATTTTTCTTCCTTCCTATGCCCGATTTAATCGTAGTTTTGGGGCAAACTTTTTTGGAATCCAAATTGGACCCAATCTATCAATGATTAAAGGATTTAACTCTGTTTTTGAGATAGACTTTTATGCAGGTCTTTATAGAGGGCATGTTATTGATGATTATATGGCTTATCAAATTGATTTTATTCTTTCTATTCATAGTTTTCAGGGATTTTATCAAATGAGAAGAAAAATAGGAAAAAAATTTATGGTCAAAGTCAAAAAAAAAATAATATATCTGGAGGTTTCTCCTGGATTCAGATATAATCTTATTGGTGGGGTAAATTTCTATTTTTCCCCTGTGTTTGGGTTAAAATTAACTGGTGATAAAATTGATTTAATACGAGAGAAAAAGAAGAAAAACAAAACTCCTGTTACTCAGGCGTATAAGTATAATATAGAAAGAATAAAAAATTTTGTGCCTAATATTTTTTCTATTGGATCTTTATTAGGAATAAATTATGAGATAACAGAAAATTTTGGTATAAATTTGACATGTAAAATGAATATAACAAAAGTTTATGGGAAAAGAGACGTGGTTCCTAATCATATTCTTAGTTTTAGACTAGGACTAGATTACACGTTTAATGAATGATTTCTGAAAAAAATTCTTTCACTTTCGATACTATCAGTAAATTTCTCTAATATTCATAAAGAGAGAAAAATGCTAAACAATAACAAAGCGGATTATTGATATCAATATGGATAGTATGTTTGTACCTAATAGTATGCGATATTAGGCTAGTATGCTAACATCCTATTAGGTACCGAACATTTCATTTGGAATTACGGTTTAAAATATGTTAAAAAATATGAAAAAAAAACCTTTATATACATTTGATGATATTAGAACCTGAAAGATATATTCAAATAATTAAAAAATTAGGTGTAGATTGTATCTACTTTCATGCTTCAGAAAGAAGACGTAATCTTCATAGAACCATTTCCTTAATTAAGGATAAAAGCTGGAGTAGCAATATACTCTGGTTAAGATATTACCAAATGTATCTAAAGAATTAGATATTATTTTATTGATGGGTAAATCCAGGTTTTGGTGTACAATAAATTATTGTACATATTTATCAAAAACTTTCCGATACTAAGGATTTAATTTTCAAAACCTGCATTAATTGAGATAGATGGAGGAGAAGAATGCTTCTTATCACTTAGAGAAAGGAGCTGATATATTAACGTTTGGAACAAACATTTTAGTTTGGGTGGAAAACCGGATTTGAACCGGTGTTCTTTCAGAACCACAATCTGATGCTCTAGCCAACTGAGCTATATCCACCAAAAAAAATCCAAATCTACAAATAGATGAAATCTATAGAGGTTAGAAAAAAATTTTTTAAATTTTTCCAAAAAAAAAATCATAAAATTATTCCTTCAGTTCCTATAGTTTTAAAAGATGATCCTTCCCTTTTCTTTGTTAATGCTGGAATGAATCCATTCAAAAATTATTTTTTAGGAAATGAAAAACCTCCGTATACAAGAATAGTCGATAGTCAAAAATGTCTTCGTGTTACTGGAAAACATAACGATATAGATGATGTTGGTAATGATACTTATCATCATACAATGTTTGAAATGCTAGGAAATTGGTCTTTTGGAGATTATTTTAAAAAAGAAGCAATTTCTTGGGCATGGGAACTTTTAACAGAAAAATATAAAATTTCTGAAGAAAATCTCTACGTTACATTCTTTAACGGAGATCCCAATTTACCAGCAGATGAAGAATCTTATAACTCTTGGAAAGAAATTTTAACTAAAAATCGCATAATCCCTTTTGGGAAAAAAGATAATTTTTGGGAAATGGGATTTACTGGGCCATGTGGCCCATGTTCAGAGATTCATATAGATTTACGAAATCATAAAGAAAAAGCTAAAAAACCTGCTTCAAAATTAATCAATAAAGGACATCCCTATGTTATAGAAATATGGAATTTGGTATTTATAGAATTCTTTCGAAAATCAGATAATTCTCTATATAGGCTACCTGATCGTCATATTGATACAGGAATGGGGCTTGAACGTCTCTGTAGAATTTTACAGAAGAAATCTTCCAACTACGAAACTGATCTTTTTCTTCCATTAATTAGGAAAATTGAAAAATGCATTGGAAAAAAATACGGAGAAGATAAAAATCTGGATATTTCTATGCGAGTTTTGGCAGACCATATACGTGCAGTTTCATTCGCTATTTCTGATGGCCAGAATCCTTCTAATACTGGAGCAGGATACATTGTTCGCAGAATACTTAGGAGAGCTATGGGATACTCCTTCCGTTTTTTATCCAAAAAACAGGCTTTTATATACAAACTTGTAGATACTTTGTCTGATGAAATGGGCGAAATTTACCCTGATATTTTCAAGCATAAAGCATCCATAAAAAAAATTGTTAAAGAAGAAGAAAATATATTCTTGAGAACTCTTAATCAAGGAATTATTCGCATGAATAATCTTATAAAAGAATACAAAAACAAAAAAGAAAAATTTATTGACGGAGTTCATATTTTTGAATTATATGATACTTATGGATTTCCTCTAGATTTTTCTAGAATTTTAGCCCGAGAAAACGATTTAAAAATAGACAAAGATGGCTTTGAAAAAGAAATGATGAAACAGAAAAAACGATCTAAAAAAGGAGGATATACAGAAAAATTTGATTGGATCGTACTACTAGAAAATTCAGAGAATTGTTTGATCGTGTCTGATCAACTAGAAATTGATACTAAAATTAGAAAATTTAGAAAAATGGAAGATTCTTCTGGAAAATATTTCCAAATTGTTTTTGATAAAACTCCATTTTTTCCTGAAGGAAGTGGGCAACTAGGAGACACTGGTTGGATTATTAATAAGTCTGAAGATAATATTCATATTTTTAATACAAAAAAGGAAGAAAATCTCATTGTTCACTTAGTGAAAAATATACCACTGCATCCTTTAAAATTTTTTAAAATACGTGTTGATGCTATTAGAAGGAGAAAAATAGAAAAAAATCACACGGCGACACATTTACTTTATTATATTCTCCGGGAGATTCTAGTAATTAGGCAAAAAGGTTCTTATATAGGACCAGATAGACTTCGTTTAGATTTTTCTAACTCAGAAAAATTAAGTGTCTCAACTCTTGAGTTAGTAGAAGATCGTGTAAATAAAATGATTCAAGAAAAACTTTCAATAGAGGAGAATAAATCTATTTTATTGCTAGAAGCTAGAAGAGAAGGAGGAATCGCTCTTTTATCTAAAAAGTATAGAGAAAAAGTCCGAAGCATCCGTTTTGGTAATTCAGTGGAACTTTGCAGTATTACTCACGTTTCTAATACAGAGCATATAGAATACTTTAAAATTCTTTCTGAATCTTCCATTTACTCTGGAATTCGTCGAATTGAAGCAATTACTTCAATTGAAGTAGTTCGATACCTTGAAAAGGTATGTAAAAAGTATAACGTACTTCTAGAAGTTTTAAATTTCCCCAATGATACTATTAAAAAAGTAAAAAATCTGTTAGAAGAAAATAATATTTTTAAATGCGATTTAAAAAATATTACTAGGCAAAAGATGAATTTTTTAAAAAAAAAATTGTCTTCTAGATTCAAAGACTCTAAAAAAGAGAAGGATTTAAAACTAATTGTTGAAAAATCAGATTTAAATACTGATTCTTTAAAGAAAATTGCTTTGGAGCTTCGGAGAGAAATCTCCAGCCTAATAATTATTTTAGTTTGCTTTCATTCTAAAAAAAAAGTAGTGATTTTTTCCGCTATTTCGGATAATCTTATTCATCATAGGGGTATGAGTGCTTATGCTATTGTTCAATATTTAGCTACTAACATAGGAGTAAAATTTGGGGGAAAAAGTTTTTTTGCTGAAGCTAAAGTAGATAATCTGGAAGGTTTGGAAGAAGCTTTTCGTAAAGCCAAATTGTTCATAAATTCTATGAACTATTCTTTTTACTAGAATTTTTTAGGGTAAACTTTTTTAAAAATTATGGAAAAATACTCCTTTTTAAACGCTGTACATCCAGAACATATAGAAGAGCTTTATCATAAATATCTGGAGGATTCAGATGTTATCGAACCAACCTGGAAATCTTTTTTTCAGGGATTTGATTTTTTCCAAGAAAATTACGTTAGAAAAAAAGATTGTCTTTCCTCAGAAATTTCTTCTAAAGAATTCAAGGTTATTGATTTGATAAATGCCTCTAGAACTAGAGGCCATTTTTTTGCTCTAAAAAATCCTCTACTAAATAAACATCCCGAAATAGCACTAGATTCTTTTGGTTTATCTGAAGAAGATTTAGATACAGTTTTTAAAGCACCCAAGATAATTGGGTTACCCCCCACTTCCTTAAAAAAGATTTTGAAACATCTCAAAACTGTTTTTTGCGAATCTATTGGTATTGAATACATGCATATTCATGATGTTGAAAAAATAGAATGGATACAAAAGTGGATTAATTACAAGAAAAATCATCCCCAACTCTCTTTCGAGAAAAAAAAACTTTTATTTGAAAAACTTAGTAAGGCTGTTCTTCTAGAAGATTTTCTTCATACTAAATTCATTGGACATAAAAGATTTTCTATTGAAGGAAATGAATCTCTTGTCCCAGCTCTTTACGAGTTAGTGGAATATGCCTCTGATTTTTATAAAGTAGAGAATATTGTTTTTGGAATGGCACATAGGGGAAGATTAAATGTTCTTTCCAATCTTTTCAAGAAGAATTTTTCTAAAATTTTTATTGAATTTTCAGGTAAAGAATATGAAAATTCTTCTTTTTCTGGAGATGTAAAATATCATTTGGGATTAACTACTATAAAAAAAAGTAGAAGGGGTAATTCCATCCAAATAAATATGACCCCGAATCCCTCTCATCTAGAAGTTGTCGGAGCTATTGTAGAAGGGATTAGTAGGGCCAAAATTGATCTGCATTATGCGGGAGATTCAGATAAAGTGCTTCCTATTATCATACATGGCGATGCTGCAATTTCTGCACAGGGAATAGTTTACGAAGTGGTTCAAATATCCTTTCTTAAAGGATACAAAACTGGAGGAACTATTCATCTTGTTATTAATAATCAAGTTGGATTTACTACAAACTATTTTTCTGGTAGATCAAGCATTTATTGTACGGATATAGCCAAGGTTTTGCTTTCTCCAGTGCTTCACGTTAATTCTGAAGACATGGAATCTGTAATACATGCTATTCGTTTCTCCGTCGATTTTAGAATGCGATATCACCAAGATGTTTTTATTGACTTACTTGGTTATAGAAAATACGGACATAATGAAAGTGACGAACCTCGTTTCACTCAAAAATCTCTCTATAGAATAATAGCTAAAAAAATTAGCACTAAAGAGAGTTACAGAAAAAAATTAGAAAAAGAGGGGGTAATTGATTCTACTTTTAGAAAAAAAGTTGAAAACAACTACAAAAAATCTCTAGAAAAATCTTTCGAAGAATCGAAGAAAATTGAATTCAATAAACTTGATGTTTTTATGTCCGATGCCTGGAAAAGGTTTTCAAAATACAAAAAAGTTTTTGAAAAAATTGACACTAGATTTTGCATAGATCGATTATGTGATATTGGAAAAATAATTTTTACACTTCCACTTGGAAGAAATTTTTCTAAAAAAACTGAAAGACTATTTGATCATCGATATCAAATAGTTTCAAAAGAAAAAAGAGTTGATTGGGGAATAGCTGAACTATTAGCATATGGGAGTCTTCTTGACGAGGGATACCATATTCGTGTATCTGGGGAAGATGTGGAAAGAGGAACTTTTTCCCATCGTCATTCTTTAATAAAGTCAGAAGATGAAGAACCCTTTATTTTACTCAATTATATAAGAAATGGACAAGGAAAAATTCAGGTTTATAATTCCCCACTTTCTGAATATGGGGTACTAGGATTTGATTTTGGATATTCTATAACTTCTCCTAATACTTTAACTATTTGGGAAGCTCAATTTGGGGATTTTAGTAACGTTGGTCAAGTCATAATTGATCAATATATTTCTTCAGCTGAAGAAAAATGGAAGATCCAGAGTGGATTAGTTTTATTCCTTCCACACGGATATGAAGGACAAGGAGCTGAACATTCTTCCGCTAGAGTAGAACGTTTTCTTCAGCTTTGCTCCGATAAAAACATTTTAGTGGCAAATTGCAGTACTCCAGCTAATTTTTTCCATCTTTTACGAAGACAAATGAAGGTTTCCTTTCGTAAACCATTAATTGTTTTTACTCCTAAAAGTCTACTAAGACATTCTCTTTGTTCTTCTTCTTTAGAAGAATTGGCTAATGGTTTTTTTAAGGAAATTCTTGACGATGATTTTGTGGATCCTCAAAAAGTGAGGAATTTAATATTCTGTTCTGGAAAAATTTATTACGACCTCTTTAATAAGAGGAAAGAAACTTTAAATGAAAAAACGGCTATTATTCGTTTTGAACAACTTTATCCTTTAAAAAGATCTTGTATTGAAAAAATTTTAAAGCGTTATCCTAGTAAAAATAGAATGATATGGGTACAAGAAGAGCCAGAAAATATGGGGGCTTGGTCTTATTTAATAAAAAGTTTTCGAGAGTTTCCTTGGGAGCTAATTTCTCCTAAAGAAAGCTCTGTATCATCTACTGGATCTTATCAAAACTTTTTAAAAATACAGGTATCTCTACTAGAAAAAGCGTTTCAATAGTTAATTTATTAAAAATTATGATTTTAGAAATAAAAGCTCCTTCCACTGGAGAATCAATAACTGAAATAGAAATTTCATCTTGGCTCGTAAAAGATGGAAGTTATGTTCCTAAAGGAAAAATTATTGCAGAAATAGATTCAGATAAGGCAACATTGGAAATATCAGCCCCAGATAGTGGAAAAATTAGGCTAAAAGCTAAAAAAGGGGATATAGTATCAGTTGGTGATATTATTGGGCTAATCGATACCGATTACTCTTTGGAAGAGGCCCCAGAAGTACCAGAAGAAGAAGTAACTCTTTACATACAGGCTCCATCTGGAAAAAAAATTTTTTCTGAAAAAGGAATTGATACAGTTAAAGGAGGCAAAATTCTAAAAAAAGATGCTTTAAATGCAAATATGGGAAGCTTTACTACAAGGACTTCCCGATCGTTTAAAATATCTATGCTTTCTAAACTTAGAAGAAAAATCTCAGAAAGATTAGTTTCAGTAAAAAATAATACAGCCATTCTCACTACTTTTAATGAAGTAGATATGAGCCAAATTTTTTATTTGAAAAATAAATTCCAGGAAAAATTTAAAGAAAAACACGGGGTAAACTTAGGATTTATGTCTTTTTTTACAAAAAGTTGTGTAAGAGCTTTGAAGCTATATCCTGATGTTAACGCAATGATTGATGGAGAAAATAAAATTAGTTTTGATTATTGCGATATAAGTATTGCAATTTCTGGGCCTAAAGGATTAGTTGTTCCAGTTTTGAGAAATGCTGAGTTTATTTCCTTTAAGGGTATTGAACAAGAAATAAAACGTCTTTATATACGTGTGCAAAAGGGCGTCATTTCTGTTGATGAAATGACAGGAGGAACTTTCACCATAACTAATGGTGGTGTTTTTGGGTCCATGCTTTCTACTCCTATTATAAATCCACCTCAGAGTGCAATTTTAGGAATGCATAAAATTGTAGAACGTCCTGTTGTAATTAATGGTAAAGTACAAATACGACCTATAATGTATTTAGCTCTTTCTTATGACCACTGTCTTCTTGATGGGAGAGAGGCTGTAGGTTTTCTACTCTCAATAAAAGAATCAATAGAAGATCCCATAAATTATTTGATGGGATCAGATCCAGAAAAATCTTTAGAATTATTCTAGAAAAATGAATGTCCACGAATTTCAAGGAAAAGAAATACTAAATTTTTTCGTAGTTGAAACTCCGAAATCATTTTTGGTTTATACGGAACAAGAGGCTTTAGAAGCCGCTAAAAGGCTTTCTGTAAATTTCTCCTGTTTAGAATCTTATGTTATTAAAGCACAAGTCCATGCAGGAGGAAGGGGTAAATGTGGAGGAGTTAAACTGGCAAAAAACTTAAAAGAGGTTAGAGAAAAGGCTTATAAAATTTTAGGAATGTATTTAGTTACTCCTCAAACCTCTGAAAAAGGAAAACTTGTCCGAAAAGTCTTAGTTTCTGAAGATGTTTATTATCCTGGAACTATGGAGTATTATATTTCGATTTTTCTAAATAGGTCCTTAGGAAAAAATATGATTTTGTATTCTCCAGAAGGAGGTATGGATATAGAAAGTGTCTCTAATCCAGAAAAGGTTAAAACAGAGATTATAGACTCAGAAGAGATGAAAGCTTTTCAAGCAAGAAAGATTGCTTTTAATCTCCATTTAAAAGGAAAAGCGTTTAAAGCTTTCGTAAAATTTATTACTACTTTATATAGAGCATATGTTAAAAGTGATGCTTCATTATTGGAAATTAACCCAATGATTAAAACTTATGATGAGAGAATTCTAGCTGTAGATGCTAAGGTAGTTATCGATGAAAATGCTTTATTTCGTCATTCTTATTACAAAACTTTGCGGGATAATCAAGAAGAAAATACTGAAGAAGTGGAAGCTTCTAAAGCTGGATTAAACTTTGTTAAATTAAACGGTAATGTAGCTTGTATGGTGAATGGAGCAGGATTAGCTATGGCAACAATGGATATGATAAAATTTTCAGGTGGAAGTCCAGCTAATTTCCTAGATATAGGGGGAACAGCGGATGAAAATCGCATCGAAAATGCTTTTAGCATAATTTTGAAAGATTCATCTGTTGAAGTTATCCTTATTAATATATTTGGAGGTATTGTACGTTGCGATTTAGTCGCAAGGGTAATCATTACTTGCACAAAGGATTTTTGTGATACAATTCCTATTGTTATTAGATTGAAAGGGACTAATTTTGAAAGATCTAGGGAAATAATTAATCGAAGCGGGTTACACTTTCATTCAGTAAATTCTATGAAAGAAGCCGCAGAAAAATTGAAAACTTTATATAAAAGTTCTTAAATCACAAAGCATTGTATGTACAATAAGTCAATATGCTACTAAAAAAAGGCATTATGATGAATGAATTAATTAATTATGATATCGTTGTTATAGGATCTGGACCTGGAGGGTATATATCAGCTATACGTGCTTCTCAACTTGGATTTAAAACTGCACTTGTTGAAAAATATAATACTTTAGGTGGAACTTGTTTAAATGTTGGTTGCATTCCATCAAAAGCTATTTTAGATTCATCTGAACATTACTTTCAATCCCAAAAAACTTTTTTAAATCACGGTATCAGTTTTAACTCTCTAACTTTAGATTTCCAGAAAATGATTTTCAGAAAGGAAAAAGTCGTAAAGAAAATTCTAGAGGGGTTAAAGTTTCTTCTTCGAAAGAATAAGATAGATATTTATCATGGAGTAGGTAGCTTTAAAGAAGAAAATCATTTAATGGTTTATCAACCAGATAATATTGTAGAAATAAAATTTAAAAACGCTATTATTTCTACTGGATCTAAGCCCAGTGATTTACCCATTCTAAGAATAGACAAAAAAAAAATCCTTTCGTCTACCCAAGTTCTTTCTTTAACTGAGGTACCTAAACGGTTAACGATTATTGGGGGAGGAGTAATAGGTTTAGAATTAGGAGTAGCTTATCAAAGATTGGGTAGTGAAGTTTCCATTATTGAATCTTCTGATCGTATCATTCCAAAAATGGATAAAGGTATAAGTAAATATCTACAAAAAATTCTAAAAAAAATAGGGATTAAATTTAACCTTTCTTCCTATGTTAAAGAAGTAAAGTTTAAAAATAATGAAGTCATTATAAAAGGTAAATCTCAAGGAGAAAGAGATTTCGAAATCTCTGGAGACTATTGTTTAGTAGCTATTGGTAGGAAACCTTATACAGAAGGTCTGGGATTACAAAATATTGGAATCGAAATAGATAAGAGCGGGTACATACTAGTCAATAAATATTTACAAACTAATGTAAATAATATTTACGCAATAGGGGATGTAATAGGAGGATCCATGCTAGCTCATAAAGCTGAAGAAGAGGCTTTATTTGTAATTGAACATTTGTCTGGCCAAAAACCCCTGAAAATTAACTATAATCTTATCCCTGCAGTAATTTATACATGGCCTGAAGTAGCATCTGTCGGGTTTACCGAAGAAGAATTAAAAAGGAAAAATATACTATACAAAATAGGAAGTTTCCCAATGTTTGCTTTGGGACGTTCTACATCTAGTGGAGATGTAGAAGGATTTGTGAAAATCTTAGCATCTGAAGAGACAGATGAGATACTGGGAGTACATATGATTGGGGCGAGAGCTTCAGATATAATTATGGAAGCGGTAATAGCTCTGGGATTTAGGGCTTCTTCTGAAGATCTATATAGAATTTCTCATCCACATCCAACTTTTTCTGAAGCTATTCGTGAATCAGCACTTTCTGCTTTTAATGGGAATCCTTTACATATTTAGTTTAAAAATTTTTCCCTAGCTATTTGAGCAGCTTTTACCATATTTTTTAGGGATTCAATTGTTTCAGGCCATTTTCGAGTTTTAAGCCCACAGTCTGGATTAACCCAAATATTTTTACCGTATAAAACCATAGAAGCTTTTTCAAGTAAGGAACACATCTCCTCTATTGATGGTATTCTAGAAGAGTGAATATCATAAATACCTGGACCAATATCATTGGGATATTTAAAATTATAAAAAGCCTTTAATAATTCCATATGAGAACGAGCGTTTTCTATGGAAATTACATCCACATCCATATTAGCGATATATTCTAATATATCGTTAAATTCACTATAACACATATGAGTATGAATTTGCGTTTCATCTTTCACTCCGTTAGAGGAAATATGAAAAGCTTGAATGGCCCAATCAAAATAATTTTCCCATTTTTCTTTTTTCAGGGGTAATCCTTCCCTTAAAGCTGGTTCATCAATTTGAATGATCTGTATTCCAGCTCTCTCTAAAGACTGGACTTCATCCCTGATAGCACAAGCAAGCTCTAAAGCTGTTAGAGATCTGTTTTGATCATTTCGTACAAATGACCATTGCAGAAAAGTAACAGGACCTGTTACTATTCCTTTTATGGGCCTTCTAGTTAGGCTTTTAGCAAAACTAGACCAATATACAGTTATATCCTTAGCTCGGCTTACATCTCCATAAATAATAGGAGGCTTAACACATCTACTACCATAACTTTGAACCCATCCATTTTTCGTGGATAATACGCCATTAAGTTGTTCTCCAAAATATTCCACCATATCGTTTCTCTCGAACTCTCCATGTACTAAAACATCTAATCCAATTTCCTCTTGGATTTTTATAGACTTTTTGATGAACTTTTTAATGATTCCATTATACTCTTTCTGAGAAAGAAGTTTATTTTTAAATTTATATCGAAGACTTCTTAGATCAGGCGTTTGTGGAAAAGATCCTATAGTTGTTGTTGGAAAATTCGGTAATAGAAGTTTTTTTTTCTGAATTTTCTTCCGTATTTTGAAAGAATTTTTACGATTAAGATCCTTTTCCACTAGCTCCATCTTTACACGATCCTTCCCACTTTTATTGGGAATAAATGCAGACCTTTCTTTTTTATTTATTTGAAGCAAATTGGTTTCCCCTTTGATGATTCTATCAAGTTCATAAAGTTCTTTAAGTTTTTGCTTGGCAAAAGCCATTCTTTCTTTAAGATCAGGATGAATTTTATATTCAAAATCCAAATCCATAGGAACATGGATGAGGGAGCAACTTGGAGCAAGCATTAAACGATCTTCACCTAAAAACTCCTTTGCTTTTTTAATTTTTTTTATTGATTCCGTGTAATCATTCTTCCATATATTTCTTCCGTCTACTACGCCTAGGGAAAGAAAACAATTTTTAGGAAAAAATTTTAATATGACATCTAATTGATTAGGATTTTGAATTAAATCAACATGAATAGCTTCTGTAGAAAGATTAAATGCTAAATCTATATTTAGATCAATACTTTCAAAATAAGAACTCAAAATAATTTTGAGTTCTGTGTGTTTTTTTATTTCTTGGTAAACATACAGAAAAGCTTTTTTATCTTTTTCTGTTAGATGAAAGGATAAAAAAGGTTCATCTAATTGTATCCACTCTGCACCAAGAGTTTTAAGATTATTTAAAACATCTATAAATACTGTTATTATTCTTGAAATTAAGTCAATTCTATAAAAATTCTCTTGTTTTTCCTTACCTAATAGGAGATAGGAAATAGGTCCAAGTAAAACTGGTTTAGCTTTTTTTCCTAAAATTTTTTTAGCTTGTATAAATTCATCAAAAACTTTTTTCGAAAATAGGAAAAAGGTCTGATCCAACGAAAACTCTGGAACGAGGTAGTGATAATTGCTATCAAACCACTTTGTCATTTCCATCGCAGGTATATCTCGTTTATTTTTTTGATATCCTCTTGCCATTGTAAAGTATAAGTCTATCGGTTCTACCTCAGACTCAGAAAGTAATGAAAAATATCTATGGGGAATAGCTCCTAGTAGAAAAGACACATCTAGTACATGATCATAAAAGCTAAAATCATTACACGGAATAAGGTCTAATCCAGCGTCTTTTTGTATAGACCAATTTTTTTTCCGAAGTATTTTGGATAAATACAAAAAATGTTTCTTACTGAGGCTTCCAGCCCAATATTTTTCACAGTTTTTTTTTAACTCTCTATGGACCCCTATTCTTGGATAGCCCAGATTGTGTTTTAACATTATTGTTTGATGCTAAAAGATCATTTTATTGTAGGAATTGGGTTAATATGGACTATTTTTCTCTATTTTAACCCTTTTCTTCAGGAAAATGGTCTCTAAGGTAAATTATTTTTAACAAACTTTTTTCTCAAAAAGATCCTTCTTCTAGAAAAACAATTTTGGAAAATGATGTATTGAAAATAGAAGTTTCTAATATAGGGGGAACTGTATTGAGTTAAAAAATTTAAATATGACAAAAAGCATTTAATCCTTAAAAAAGTTTTCTTTTTTATTCAAATATAAGTTTGTTATCGAAATATACAATTAATACTTGTTACTTGACAAAACTAAAAGAGGAGAGAGACTATTTACGACTAAGTTTTAAGTCAAATTTACTGGAATATGTTTATATATTTAGAAAAAAAATTCATTATGGAATATCTATCTATATGAGAAGCAAAGTGCATATTAAAAAGAAACAGCAGTATAAATTGGCATTAGTCCAATGTCAGTTCTTCTTTTCTACAACTTACCATTTTTTCTTCTATATTGAGATTTTTTACCAATCTTCTTAATCTAAGAGTAAAAAGTTTTCTATGGGTAAATGACTTAACTTATTAAGATTCTATTTTAGAACTACCTACACTTACTTTTATATCAGCTTTGGTTTTTTTTTTGTATATTACTCAAATATATCCAGGACAGGCTTTATACCTATGGATTATATATTTTGATGTTATTATTCATAAACAACTATGCTATTTACTTATATTCCATAAGGGATAATATAATTAATATATTTTTTTATTTCTCATTAAGCATTTAATTTTGTTGGACGAAAATAAAATTAGGAAAAAAATATAAACTAAAAAATTTTTAATACAACTACTTTTTTTTTTATAGTTTTTTTTAAAAAAAAATTAAGTATGGAAAAAAAATATAAAAAGAATATATTTTGTATATACGCAATTATCCTATTTTTTTTTATAGGAGTATTTGTTTCCTACAAATCTTCCTTCTCTAAGATTAGAAGGATCGATCAGGATAAGTTTTTTAAAATACTTTCTTTGGGAAAAATTGAAAAAGTTACTGTTCGTCGTAAAGAAATAGTTGATGTATTCCTAAAAAAAAGGAATATTTATAAAAAAAATGGATGTTTTTTTGAAAAAAAACTCAAAAACATTATAAGTTTTACAAAATATGAATTTGAAATTGGAGATCTTCAATTATTTCAAAAAAAATTCGAGGAATATAGAAGAATATATAAACTTAATACAAGTATTGATTTCAAAAATAATCAGTATTGGCCTCTAATCAGGGTTATTTTAGATTATGGCTTTTTTATTGGATTATTTATTTACCTTTGTATTTTCGCAGCTAGAATAATTATTCCTGGAGTAGGAGGACATCTTTTTAAGATTGGAAAATCTAAAATACACTCATTTGAGGAGACAAAAATTAAGTTTGATGACGTAGCAGGAATGGAAGGTGCGAAGGAAGAAGTTCAGGAAATTGTTCAATTTTTAAAATATCCTCAAAAATATACTAGACTTGGAGGAAAACTACCTAAAGGGGCTCTATTAATAGGACCACCTGGTGCAGGTAAAACTCTATTAGCAAAGGCTGTAGCTGGTGAAGCTAAAGTACCTTTTTTTCCATTAGCTGGTTCTGAATTCGTGGAAATGTTTGTTGGTGTAGGAGCTTCAAGAGTAAGGGATATTTTTGACAGAGCGAAAATGAGATCTCCATCAATTATTTTCATTGATGAAATTGATGCAATAGGTAGGGCACGTGGAAGGTCTAGTATCAATGGTTCTAATGACGAAAGAGAAAATACCCTAAATCAATTACTTACTGAAATGGATGGTTTTGATACAAATACAAACGTAATAGTTATAGCAGCTACAAATTGTGCTGAAATATTAGATAGAGCTTTGCTTCGTCCTGGAAGATTCGATAGAATTATTTTTATAGACCTCCCAGAACTAAACGAACGTAAAGAAATATTTAAAGTACATATGAAAAAGATTATTTTTTCAGAAAAAATAAATATTGATTTGTTAGCCCAGCAAACTCCTGGATTTAGCGGAGCTGATATTTCTAATATTTGTAATGAAGCAGCTCTTATAGCCACAAGAAAAAACAAAGAAAGTGTAGAAAATCAAGATTTTATTGATGCAATCGATCGTATTATTGGGGGACTGGAAAAAAAGGGTAAAATAATTACGACAAATGAAAAAAAAAGAATTGCTTATCATGAAGCAGGGCATGCTGTAGTAAGTTGGTTTATTGAGCATACAGCTCCATTAGTTAAACTAACTATAGTTCCAAGAGGAAAATCACTGGGATCTGCTTGGTATCTTCCAGATGATCGAAAAATTATTACTAGAGACCAGATGAAAGATGAAATCTGTGCTCTTTTAGGAGGAAGAGCTGCAGAAGAAAATATTTTCAATGATATTTCGACAGGAGCTTTGAATGATTTAGAGCGAATAACAAAACAAGCCCAATCTATGGTTTCTATGTTGGGGTTAAACGATCGGATTGGGAATATTTCGTATTCCAGTCTTAAAAATGGGATTGAGTACGTTTTTGTAAACCCGTATAGTGACAAAACTGCTCAAATTATAGATGAAGAAGTATCAAAACTTATAAATACTCAGTATAAAAGAGCTAAATCTATACTTAATAAAAATAAGGATAAATTGGATCTATTAGCAGATAGACTTTTAGAGCAAGAAGTAATTTTAAAAGAAAATTTAGAAGAACTATTAGGGAAAAAACCCCAGAGTAGGGGCACCACACACTAGTGTGGTGCAGATTAATTATTTTACTTAACTTCTTCGAAGTCTACATCTTGAACATCTTCAGATGTTTTTTTGTTTTTATTCTTTTCTGTGTTTTCAGTATTTTTCTGATTATAAAGGTCTTTATAAATACCTGAACAAACATCGTTAAGTTCTTTCATATAAGATTCTATTTCCCCAATTTTTTTCTCTTTATGAGCCTTCTTTAGCTTTTTTAATGCATTCTCCACTTTTTCTTTACTCTCTTTAGAGAATTTTTCTCCATATTCTTTTAGATTCTTTTCAGTTTGAAAGATTAAGTTATCGGATGCATTTAATTTTTCAATTTCTTCTTTAGTTTTCTGATCCTTAGCTGCATTTTCTTCAGCTTCTTTCTTCATTCTTTCAATTTCTTCAGAACTTAATCCTGAAGAAGCTTCAATTCGTATGGATTGCTTTTTGTTGGTACTTTTATCTCTAGCTGAAACGTTTAAAATACCATTAGCATCTATATCAAAAGTTACCTCAATTTGAGGAATACCCCTTTGTGCTGGAGGAATATCTATCAAATCAAAACGACCTATCTCTTTATTATCTTTAAAGAGTGGACGTTCTCCCTGTCCTACGCGAATAGTTACAGCTGGCTGATTATCTGATGCAGTAGAAAAAACTTCTGATTTTTTTGTAGGAATTGTAGTATTGCTTTCAATTAGTTTAGTAAATACTCCACCTAGTGTTTCTATACCTAGAGATAGAGGTGTAACGTCTAATAAAAGAACATCTTTCACATCACCTGAAAGAACTCCTCCTTGAATCGCGGCACCTATTGCAACAACTTCATCAGGATTAACTCCCTTTGATGGTTTTTTACCAAAAAAACTCTCCACTTCTTTTTGAACTTTTGGAATTCTTGTAGATCCTCCAACAAGAATAACCTCGTCAATATCTCTATAGCTCAAACCAGTACTTTCTAATGCTTTTTTGCAAGGATCAATTGACCGTTGAATTAAACGTTCCGATAATTGTTCAAATTGAGAACGTGAAAGATTCATTCCTAAATGCTTAGGTACTGAATCAGTGGCCGTAATATATGGTAAGTTTATTTCCGTTTTAGCTCCAGAAGAAAGCTCAATCTTAGCTTTTTCTGCAGCTTCTTTTAAGCGTTGTAAAGCCATAGGATCCTTTCTAAGATCTATTCCCTCATTCAAGATGAATTCCTCTGCTAGAAGATCAATTATACTTTTATCAAAGTCATCTCCCCCTAAATGGCTATCTCCATTAGTTGATAAAACCTCGAAAACCCCATCGCCAAGTTCTAGAATAGAAATATCAAAAGTTCCTCCTCCAAGATCGTATACAGCAATTTTTTTATTTTCTTTGCTCTTATCTAAGCCATAAGCTAGAGCTGCAGAAGTTGGTTCGTTAATGATTCTTTCTACTTTTAATCCAGAAATTTCTCCAGCTTCTTTAGTTGCTTGACGCTGTGAATCATTGAAGTATGCAGGAACAGTTATTACTGCACGATTTATTTCTTGTCCAAGATAATCTTCAGCAGTCTTTTTCATCTTCTGAAGAATCATTGCTGAAATTTCTTGAGGAGAATAGAACCTCCCATTTATGTCCACTCTTGGTATATTATTTTCACCTTTAACCAATTTATAAGGAATATGGGTTACCTCCTCTGATATTTCAGAAAATTTTCTTCCCATAAAACGTTTTATGGAGGAAATAGTTTTCTCAGGGTTGGTAACTGCTTGTCTTTTAGCTGGATCTCCGATTTTCCTTTCTCCTCCATCTACAAAGGCTACAATGGAAGGAGTAGTTCTTTTTCCTTCTGAATTTGGTATAACGACTGGGTCATTTCCTTCCATTACTGCAACACAAGAATTTGTCGTACCTAAATCTATGCCTATTATTTTACTAATTTTACTCATACTTATTTTTTTTTTTTTAGTTATATGAACTTATAAATATAAGAAGTAATATTATATGAAAACGTTAAATTTTAGAACTATTCTGGCAAGTAATAAAAAAGAAAATAATAAAAAAGAAATTGTAGTACTTGATGCAAATGGCCAGTGTCTAGGGCGTCTTGCCTCTAAGATAATAAAAATAATTAGAGGAAAACATAAAACTAATTACACCCCAAATTTAAATAACGGGTATAAAGTAATGGTTCTTAATTCCAAGAAGATTTATTTAAGTGGAAATAAATGGAAAAAAAAATGTTACATACGTTATACAGGGTATCCTGGAGGAAAAAAAACAGAACCCGCAAAATTTATATTTGAGAGAAATTCTAAAATATTAATAGAAAGAGCTGTAAAAGGAATGCTTCCGAAAGGTAAATTAGGAAGAGAAATTCTTAGAAAAAACCTTTTTGTTTTTCAAGGGGAAAAACATAAATTTGCTTCGCAATATCCTAAAATTTTAAAAGACATTTAATTAATGAGTCTAAACTACCCCCATCATTCCATAGGGAGAAGAAAACGTGCGATTGCACGTGTTTATTTAAAAGAAGGAAAGGGTAAAATGAAAGTTAACGGAAGAAATTATAAAGAGTATTTTAGTAATACTCTTCTTCTGGAAAAGCTTTTAAAAGCTTTTTCTTTAACAGAATCTCTGGAAAAATTTGAGGTTAGGATTAATGTTTCTGGAGGAGGAATAAATGGGCAAGCTGAAGCATGCCGATTGGCTATTTCTAGGGCTCTTTGTTTGTTCACTCCCAAAAATAGGAGTATTTTAAAATCCCATGGGTTTTTATCTAGTGATTCCAGAAAAGTAGAACGTAAAAAATTTGGACAAAAGAAGGCAAGAAAAAAATTTCAATTTACAAAGCGGTAAGATTTTAAATCAAAATAAAATTTACATAAAATGCAAATAAAAAATGCTAAAATTCAACAAGAGTTTTTAAAGGCTGGGGTTCATTTTGGCCATTTAACTAGAAAATGGAATCCTAAAATAGAGCCTTATATTCTCATTAAAAAAAAGGGTATTCATCTGATAAATTTATCAAAAACAATTAAAAAGCTTGAAGAAGCTTGCAATTCTTTACGAACTATTGCTTCTTTAGGCAAAAAAATTTTATTCGTATGCACGAAAAAGCAGGGTAAATATGTTATAGAGGATTTTGCCCGTACGGTAAATATGCCTTATGTAACGGAACGTTGGATGGCTGGTCTTCTGACGAATTTTTCAACTATTCGAAAATCGATAAAAAATATGGATGATATGGAAAATCAGAAAAAGGAAGGAATTTACGATATGCTATCAAAAAAAGAACGACTATTTGCAGATAGAATTAAGGAAAAACTTAAACGAAATCTAAGTTCCATATCTAATCTTAACCAGATACCATCTGCTCTTTTTATTGTAGATATTTGCAAAGAGCATATAGCTTTATCAGAAGCTAAAAAGCTTAAAATACCAGTATTCGCTATGGTAGATACGAATTCTGATCCTACAAAGGTAGATTATCCGATACCATCTAACGATGATTCCTCTAAATCTATAAGAGTAATAGCATCCTATATTTCAAAATCTATTTTGGAGGGATTTAATTTAAGAAAAACAGAAAATGAGGAAAATCATACAGATTCTGATAAATAAAAAAAATGTATAAAGTAAAAATTTCTCAAATTAAAGAGCTTAGAAAAAACACAGGAGCTGGAATGATAGATTGCAAAATGGCTCTTAAGGAATCTTTGGGAGACTTAGAAAAAGCCATTGGCATACTTAGAAAGAAAGGTAAAAGGATTATTAAAGAACGTTTCCATATAGGAACTAACGAGGGAGTATTAACAGCTAAGGTAAATTCGGAACATAATTTAGGAGTCATTATAGCATTAAACAGTGAGACTGATTTCGTATCTAGAAACGAGAATTTCGTTAAATTATCTACGAAAATAGTGGATAAATCTTTCTTTGTTAATACAAAAGAAGAGTTATTGAATAGTTTTTATTCAGAAAATTTAACATTTAAAGAAAAAATTGTAGAGCAATCTGGTTTTTTCTCAGAAAAAATTGTATTGAGCCATTTTCAAAAAGTACAAGCTTCTTTTGTTAATTCTTACGTACACACAGGAAATAGAATAGCAGCATTGGTTGGTTTTTCTCATGCTTTACCTTCCATAAAGGAAGTATCTAAAAATATTGCTATGCAAATAGCTTCGATGAATTTAGATGAAAACCCTAGTGTACGAAAAATTATAGAAGAAAAATCAGTAAAAAGAAGAATTTTTGATGGAAAGTTAATAAACTTCTTTTCTGAAGTTACTTTATTGAATCAATCTTATCTTCTGGATAGAAAAATAAAAGTAAGAGAGTATTTGAAAAGTTTTGATCCTTATTTAAAAATTGTAGATTTTATAAGGGTTAGTTTATGAATTAAAGCGCTTAGAGATGATGAGTCATCGTAAAGAGGAAATTATTTTGATTCGTAAAAGTGCTATTCTTGCTTCTAAAACTCTCGGTATGATCTCATCTGAGATAAAACCAGGAATTAATACACTTTATTTAGATCGTTTAGCAAGAGAGTTTATTCAGGATTATGGTGGTATTCCAGCTTTCTTAGGTCTTTACGGATTTTCTCATACAATTTGTGGATCCACGAATGAACAAGTTGTACATGGTATCCCTAATAATAAGCCGTTACTTAATGGAGACATTATTTCTATTGATTGTGGAGTTTTTATGAATAATTTTTATAGTGATCAAGCTTACACTTTCGAAGTGGGAGAAGTCTCTTTTAAAGCCAAAAGGCTGTTAAAAATAACTAAAGAATCTTTATACCTAGGCGTAAAATCTTGTAGAAAAGGAAATTTTATTGGAGATATTGGATATGCTATTCAAAATAACGTTGAGAAGAATGGATTTACTGTCGTAAGAGAATTCACAGGGCATGGATTAGGCAGAAAAATACATGAGCCCCCTATAGTTTCTAATTATGGAAAAATTGGTAAAGGAAATAAATTAAATGATGGGCTTGTTCTAGCCATAGAACCCATTGTAAACGAAGGAACTAATAAAATAAAATTTCATCCAGATAGATGGACAGTTACTACTCTCGACAAAAAACTATCTGCACATTTTGAACATAACATTGCTATAATTGACGGTTTTCCTAGATTGCTTTCCACTTTTAAATATATTTATGAAGTTTTGAATATTGAATCTTCCGAAGAAGAAATTTTTGCTTACAATGCCAACAATACAACAACTCATAAGAAAGGGGAGGAATAAAACGAAAAAAAAGAGTAAATCTCTTGTTCTAGATTCTTGCCCTCAAAAAAAGGGGGTATGTACACGGGTATACACAACTACTCCTAAAAAACCTAACTCAGCTATGAGGAAAGTCTGTAGAGTAAGATTAACTAATGGAAAAGAAGTAATTGCTTACATTAGAGGGGAAGGGCATAATCTAATGGAGCATTCCATAGTTTTAGTAAGCGGAGGGAAAATTGCTAGAGATTTACCAGGAGTAAGACTTCATGTAGAGCGTGGGTGTAGAGATACAGAAGGTGTATCTAAACGAAAAAAAAGTAGAAGCAAATATGGAACCAAACGTACTAAAGAAAAAAAATAAATCATTAATCTATCAAAAAGATTATTTAAGAAAATTAAAAATTAGAAAAAAAACATATTTACCTGATTATAAATTCAATGATCCGTTAGTAACTCGCTTTGTTAGTCATATTATTAAAAAGGGAAAAAAAACCTTGGCATATAAGATATTTTATGATTCTATGAAAAGTATAGATTTAAATAAAGGAAATCAAAAAATGGGAGCATTAGAAATTTGGAAAGAAGCTTTAAAAAATGTTATGCCTCATGTAGAAATAAAAGCTCGTCGTGTTGGAGGATCCAATATACAAATTCCTGTTATTCTCCCTTCAGAAATTAAGATAACTCGATCTATCAAATATTTAATTGAATCTGCAAGAAAAAGAAAAGGAAAGTCTATGGCAGATAGATTGGCTCTAGAAAGTATAGCTGCGTCCAAAGGAGAAGGAATGGCCGTTAAGAGTAAAGAAAATCTCCAAAAAATGGCTGAAGCTAATAAAGCATTTTCACATTTTAGATTTTGATGTATGGAAAAAATACTAAAATATACAAGGAATATAGGAATAGCAGCTCATATAGACGCAGGAAAGACTACGACAACAGAACGTTTTCTTTTCTATGCTGGAATTACTCATAAAATAGGGGAAGTCCATGATGGAGAAGCTACTATGGATTGGATGGAACAAGAACAAGAAAGAGGGATTACAATCACTTCAGCAGCCACTCGTTGTGAATGGCTGTATCGAGATAAAAAATATAAAATAAATATAATTGATACGCCTGGGCATGTAGATTTTACTGTTGAAGTAGAAAGATCTCTTAGGGTATTAGATGGTATTATAGCGCTTTTTAGTGCTGTAGAAGGGGTAGAACCTCAATCAGAGACCGTTTGGAGACAAGCGAATAAATATCGTATACCTCGCATCGGATTCGTTAATAAAATGGATCGTAAGGGATCTGATTTCTTTGAAGTTTGTCGTCAAGTAAAAGAAATTCTTGGAGGAGAGCCTTTGCTTTTGCAACTACCTATAGGGAGTGAAGAGTATTTTGAGGGCGTAGTTGATTTAATTTATAATAAGGCTTTAGTTTGGAATGAATATGATTTTGGTATGACTTATAAAGAAATTCCAGTTCCTATAAATTTAAAAAAAAAGGTTAAAGAATATCGTAGAATACTTTTAGAGAAGATTGTAGAATCCAATGAATCTCTAATGGAGAAATTTTTTGAAGATCAAAATTCTTTGTCAGAAGAGGAAATTATTTCAACTGTAACAAGAGCGACTATTAACAGGAATATAACACCAATGTTATGTGGTTCCTCTTTTAAAAACAAGGGGGTACAATGCGTATTAAATGCGATTTGTCAATACCTTCCTTCTCCACTTGATAGGAAAGAAATTCTTGGAAAGAATCCAAAAAATGAAAAAGAGGAAAAGCGGAGCCCAGGAAATAATCAACCTTTTTCAGCATTGGCTTTCAAAATTTCTACAGATCCATTCGTAGGTCGTTTAGCCTTTATTCGTGTTTATTCAGGTACTCTTCATGCAGGTTCTCATGTTCTGAACTCTCGTTCTGGGAGTAGAGAACGCATATCTAGAATATATCAAATGCATGCTAATAAACAAAATCCAATTGAAAATCTTGAATCAGGTGATATTGGAGCTGTTGTTGGCTTTAAAGATATTAAGACAGGAGATACTCTTTGTAATGAGAATTACCCCATTGTTTTAGACAGTATATCCTTTCCTGAACCAGTTATAGGTTTAGCTGTAGAACCGAAGTCTAAAGCTGATCAAGATAAGATGAATTTAGCTCTTTCTAAATTATCAGAAGAAGATCCTACTTTTCAAGTCCGAAACGATCTATCAACAGGTCAAACAATCATTTCTGGAATGGGGGAACTTCATTTAGAAATTCTAATCGATAGAATGAAGCGAGAATTTAAAGTAGAAGTTAATCCAGGAAAACCTCAAGTTGAGTATAAAGAATCTTTAACTTCTACGGTTTCTCATCGAGAAGTATATAAAAAGCAAACAGGAGGAAGAGGAAAATTTGCAGACATTATTTTTTATTTAGGACCAACTGAAAAGGGAGAATCTGGCTTAGTATTTGTGAATAAGGTGAAAGGGGGAAATATTCCAAAAGAATTCATTCTCTCTATAGAGAAAGGATTTAGGGAGGCTATGAAAAATGGCCCTTTAGCTGGGTATGAAGTAGATTCTATGAAACTTACTTTGATAGATGGTTCACATCATCCAGTAGATTCAGATCAACTTTCTTTTGAACTAGCTGCTAAAATAGGGTTTAAAGAATCTGCAAAAAATGCTAATCCTATTCTTTTAGAACCTATTATGAAGTTAGAAATTGTTTCACCCGAAGGGAATATTGGAGATATCGTCGGTGACATTAACCGACGTAGAGGAATAATGCAAGGCGTAGAAGATAAAAATAATACGAAGATAATCAAAGCTAAAGTTCCTCTATCAGAAATGTTTGGTTATGTAACTTCTCTTCGTACACTTTCTTCTGGAAGAGCTATATCCACTATGGAATTTTCTCATTATGAAAAGGTACCAACTAACATATCTGAAAAAATAATCGAAAAATCAAAAGTAAAATGAATAAAAAAATTAAAATAAAATTGCAGTCATATGATCATATATTGCTAGATAGATATGCTAATAAAATTTTAAAAACTGCATTATGTTCTGGATCTATTATTCATGGCCCTATTCCCTTACCTACTAAAAAAAAAATTTATACTGTTTTGCGTTCTCCACATGTTAATAAAAAATCTAGGGAACAGTACTTATTGCCCAAACATAGGAGATATTTAGAAATAAACGCTAATTCAATAACTGTTGAAGCTATGATGAAAATAGAATTGTATAGCGGGGTTGAACTTGAAATTAAAGTTTAAGCATCTATTAATTTTTATTTATGAAAAGTATAATAGGTAAAAACATTGGAATGACCAGTTTATTTGATGAACAAGGGAGAAACATCCCTTCTACAGTTATAGAAGCTGGTCCTTGCTCAATTATTCAGATAAAAACACTTGAAAAAGACGGATATTCTTCGATCCAATTAGGATTTGAAGATAAAAAGAAAAAAAACATCAGTAAATCTTTACTGGGACATTTTAAAAAAGCAAATGTCTCTCCTAAAAAAAAAATAGCAGAATTCTATGTAAATAAATGCGATAAATTAAGATTAGGAGAAAAAATTACTGTAAACTCCTTTAATGTAGGAGAATTTGTAGATGTAACTGGATTTTCCAAAGGAAGGGGCTTTCAAGGAGTTGTTAAGCGGCATGGTTTTTCTGGAGTGGGAGAAAGAACACACGGTCAACATAATAGACTTAGAGCTCCAGGATCTATTGGAGCAGGATCAGATCCTTCAAGGGTATTTAAGGGGGTTAGAATGTCTGGGAAAATGGGAAATAGAAGGGTTACAGTAAAAAATCTCAGAATACTAAAAATAGACTTGGAAAAAAATCTTCTAATTGTTAAAGGTTCAGTACCTGGTACTAAATATTCCTACTTAATTATTAAAAAATATGGAGGTTAAAGTTTTTGATATAACTGGAAAAGAAACAGGACGTAAAGTAATTTTGCAGGACCAGGTTTTTGGTATAAATCCTAATACTCATGCTATTAGCATGGAAATAAAGAGATATTTATCTGCACAACGTCAAGGTACTCATAAAACTAAAGAACGTAGTGAAGTTTCTGGAAGTACTAGGAAGTTACATCGTCAAAAAGGAACAGGAGGGTCTAGAAAAGGAGATATCAATAATCCTTTATTTAGAGGAGGAGGGAGAGTTTTTGGCCCTATTCCAAAGAAATACCTTTTTAAATTGAATAAATCATTTAAAAAATTGGCTAAACGTTCTATACTAAGTCAAAGATTGAAAGAAGGTAAATTAAAAGTAATAGAAAATTTTTTATTAAAAAATCCAAAAACTAAGCTATTTTTAGGGATATTGAGTTTACTCAATCTAAGGAAAAAAAAGGTTTTGATGGTTTATGGAAAACCAAATAAAAATTTATTTCTTTCTTCTAGAAATCTAGAAAAGATTAAATTAGCAACCTATAATGAGGTAAGCAGTTATGATCTGTTAAATGCTTCGAACATTTTATTCATGGAAGATTCACTTGAAGAAGTCCATAAAAATTTAATGGAAGTATGATATTAATTAAATATTGGATTACAGAGAAATCTGTATATAATTTAGGGGCTTTTTACACTTTCTTAGTAAATCCTAATTCTAACAAAATGAAAATTAAAAATGAAATATCCAACTTGTATAATGTTACTGTTAAGCGAGTAAGAACCATAGTATGTCGGAATAAAAGAAAAAAGGCTATAGTAGAGCTTAAAAAAGGAGAGATTCTTAATATCTAAAAAAAATAAAAAAAATAATATGTCAGTAAAAAGACTTAAACCAACGACTCCATCTCAGAGATTTAAAGTCTTGAATAGTTTTAAAGAAATCACTAGCTGGACTCCAGAAAAGTCTCTAACTAAAGGAATCCGAAAGAGGGGAGGGAGAAATAATTATGGGAAAATGACTATTCGTAATGTTGGGGGAGGGCATAAGAGAAAATATAGGAAGATTGATTATAAAAGAAATAAATTTGGAATTCCTGCGATAGTGAAATCTATTGAATATGATCCTAATAGATCTTCTTTTATATCTTTATTATTCTATGTTGATGGAGAAAAAAGGTATATTATTACTACGGAGGGTATCCATATTGGACAAAAAGTCATCTCTGGAAAAGAGATTACCCCTAAATTAGGAAATGCTGTTCCTTTATCTAAAATAGCGCTTGGAGCGTTAATTTCTTGCATAGAATTAAACCCTGGTAAAGGTGCAGTTATTGCTAGGAGTGCAGGTTCATATGCACAATTATCTGCTAAAGAAGGAAAATACGCAACTGTTAAATTACCTTCAGGTGAAATTAGAAGGATTCTTGCTTCTTGTCTGGCAACTATAGGTTCTGTATCTAACTCAGAACATCAGCTTGTTAAATCAGGAAAAGCAGGAAGATCACGTCATTTAGGAAGGAGGCCTCGTGTAAGAGGCGTAGCAATGAATCCTGTGGATCACCCAATGGGTGGTGGAGAAGGTAAAGCTTCAGGTGGTCTTCCACGTAGTAGAAAGGGATTATACTCCAAAGGATTAAGAACCAGATCTATTCGATACCAAAAATATTTTACAAATAAAAAGTAAGTATATGGCACGTTCTTTAAAAAAAGGTCCGTTTGTATTTTACAAACTAATAGAAAAAGTTCTTTCAAATAAGAAATCTGGAAAAAAAGTTTTGATCAAAACTTGGTCTAGATCTTCTACAATTATTCCTGAATTTGTGGGTCAAACTTTTGCCGTGCATAATGGTAAAAAACATATACCCGTGTATATAACGGAGAACATGGTTGGCCATAAGTTAGGAGAGTTTTCTCCAACACGAGTATTTCGTGGTCATTCAGGATCAAAAACTAGAACTAGTAAGATGAAAAAATTAAAAAAATAAAAATGGGCATTTTAAATAAAAAAAGTTCAGAAAAACGGAAGAAAAAAAAAATAGTATATGCTTCTTTGAGAAGTAATCCAATATCTCCTAGAAAAATGCGTGTTATGGCTGATCTTATTAGAGGTGTAGGAATAGAGAACGCTTTAAGCATTTTGGAATTCAATAAAAAAAAGGCCTCTTACTTTTTGAGGAAACTTTTGTTTTCAGCTTTAGCTAATTGGAAAATG
Source organism: Blattabacteriaceae bacterium (assembly GCA_036390115.1). Classification (NCBI taxonomy): domain Bacteria; kingdom Pseudomonadati; phylum Bacteroidota; class Flavobacteriia; order Flavobacteriales; family Blattabacteriaceae; species Blattabacteriaceae bacterium. The sequence continues at coordinate 104,613 of DASWCM010000003.1, forward strand.
AAAAACAAAGACATTAGCGAAGAATATTTGTACGTTAAAGAAATTAAAGTGGATAATTCTTACTTTTTGAAAAGACTGCGCCCTGTTCCTCAGGGACAAGGCCACCAAATAAGAAAAAGGTTTAACCACGTTAGAGTTAAAATAGAAAATAGAAAATATGGGAAATAAAACAAATCCTATATCTAATAGATTAGGTATCATTTCTGGGTGGAAATCTAGTTGGTTTGGACGTTATCCAGAAAGAATACAAGAAGATTACAAAATAAGAAAACACATAGAAGCATCTTTATTAAAAGGAATCGTTTCCCTCATTTACATAGAGAGGCGCCCTAAATTCCTAACCGTTACTATTTTTACTTCTCGTCCTTCTTTAGTTATAGGAAAAGGTGGAGAGGAAGTGGATAAGTTAAGAAGAGAGTTAAAAGTCATTACAAAAAAAAAATATATTCAAGTTAATATCCATGAAGTTAAACGGCCTGAGTTAGATGCTCGTTTAATAGCTAAGAATGTTGCAAGTCAGATAGAGAAAAGAGTTTCGTTTAAGAAGGTAATTAAACAGGCCGTTTATGCCGCTATGCGAATTAGCGATGAGAATAAGGAGAATAGCGTGTATGGGATAAAAATTCAAGTTTCTGGACGTTTAAATGGAGCTGAAATTGCCCGTACTGAATCTTGCAAAGAGGGCAAAATTTCTCTTTCTACTTTCCGAATGGATATTGATTATGCTACAGCAGAAGCTCATACTACATATGGTAGAATAGGGATTAAAGTTTGGATAAATAAAGGGGAAGTTTATGGGAAAAGAGAATTTTCAACCATTAGCTAATTGACTTATGTTACAGCCTAACAAGACTAAATATAATAAAAAACAAAAAGGAAGGATAAAAGGAAAAGCAATTAGGGGAACTCAACTTTCATATGGAATTTATGGTATTAAAGCGTTGAGGTTAACTTTGATAACCTCACGTCAAATAGAAGCTGCACGAATCGCTGCTACTAGATCTATGAAAAGAGAAGGAAAGTTAATCATTCGTATTTTCCCTGATAAACCAATGACAAAAAAGCCCCAAGAAGTTAGAATGGGGAAGGGGAAGGGATCTGTAGAATTTTGGGCTGCAGTAGTTAAACCAGGTAGGATTATTTTCGAAGTTGATGGAGTTGATAGAACAACAGCTAAGGAAGCTCTTCGATTAGCCTCTCATAAATTACCTTTAAAAACTAAATTTATTTAACATTTTAAAATATGAAAAGAAATTCTAGAAAAGAAAGAATAGGGATAGTTTTAAAAAATAGAATGAATAAGACTATCATAGTTTATGATGAGAAAAGGGTTCCCCATACCAGATATGGAAAAGGTATTTTTAAAACAAAAAAATACACTGTACATGATGAAGAAAATAGTGCTAATAAGAATGATATTGTCAGAATTATGGAAACTAGACCTCTTAGCAAAAAAAAACGTTGGAGATTAATAAAAATTGAGAAAAAATGTTACAACAAGAATCTAGACTTAGAGTAGCAGATAATACAGGAGCTAAGATTGCGTTAATTATTCGTGTATTAGGGGGAAGTAAAAAAAGATATGCCTCTATAGGAGATTCCATCATTGTTTCTGTGAAAGAAGCTTCTACTAAAGGAAGTGTAAAAGAAGGGCAGGTTTCTAAAGCTGTAATTGTTAGGATTAAAGAAAAAATACGAAGAAGTGATGGATCTTACATTAACTTCGATGATAATGCATGCATACTTTTACATGCTTCAGGCGAAATGCGAGGAACTCGCGTATTTGGACCAGTAGCTAGAGAATTAAGGAAAAAAGAATATATGAAAATTATTTCCCTAGCTACAGAAGTCTTTTGACTAAAAAATATTTTCAATGAACTATTTTCCAAGACTTAAGATCTTATACGAGGAAAAAATTATCCCCCTTTTAATGGAAGAGTTTGGGTATCGTTCTTTGATGGAAGCCCCAAGAGTTAAAAAGGTGGTTCTTAATCAAGGACTCGGAGCATCTATTTATGATAAAAAAATTTTGGAACATGCTTTAAAAGAAATTACAGCGATAGCTGGACAAAAATCAGTTCCTTGTTTATCTAAACGGGATGAGTCTGGTTTTAAATTACGAAAAAATGTTCCAATAGGGTGTAAAGTTACTTTGCGTCATCTTAAAATGTATGAATTTATAGATAGGTTAATTACGGTAGCTTTGCCAAGGATTCGAGACTTTAACGGAGTTAAAACTATATTTGACGGAAAAGGAAATTATAACATGGGAATTTTAGAACAAATTATTTTTCCAGAAATAGATATTGATCATATTAAGAGAATATCAGGAATGAATATTACTTTTGTAACTTCTGCTAAAAGCGATAAAGAGGCAAGGTTTTTATTGTCTTTTTTGGGTATTCCTTTTAAAAAAAAATAATCTTATGGCAAAAGAATCTGTGAAAGCAAGACAAAGAAAAAGAGAAAAAATTGTGCAAAAGTATGCTAAAAAACGTAAAATATTAAAAAAATCTATGAATTATGAAGGATTGCAGCGGTTGCCAAAAAATGCTTCTCCTGTTCGATTATGTAATCGATGTAGTATTTCTGGTAGAAAAAGGGGGTATATGAGGGATTTTGGTATTTCTCGTATAAAATTTAGGGAATTAGCATCTCAGGGATTTATTCCTGGAGTTAGAAAGGCCAGTTGGTAAATTTAAAAAAAAAAATATGAATATAGATCCTATATCTGATTATTTAACCTGCATAAGGAATGCATATAAAGCTGGACATAGGATAGTCTCTATTCCTTCATCCAAGATGAAGAAGGAAATAACTAAGATTTTATTTTATCAAGGATATATTTCTGGATATAAATTTGAAGATGAGATAAAACCTATAAGGAAGATAAAAATTTATCTTAAATATGACCGAGTTACAAACAACCCCATTATAAAGTCTCTAAAGAGAGTAAGTAAGTCTGGGTTGAGAAAATATTGCGGTGCTGATAATTTACCTCGTGTTTTGAATGGATTGGGTTTAGCTATCCTTTCGACTTCGAAAGGAATAATGACCAATAAAGAAGCCAAAAAAATAAACATAGGGGGGGAAATTATATGTTATATTTATTGAAATGAATCTCTAATGTCTAGAATTGGTAAGCTTCCTATTACACTTCCAAAGGGAGTTATTGTAAAAATAGAGGAAGAGAGAATAAAGGTTATAGGAAAATTAGGAGAATTATCTAAAGAGATTCCTAATAATCTTCAATTAAGTATTGAAGGAGAAATGTTGTTGGTTAGAAGGTTCAGCAATAACAAAAAGGATCGTGCATTTCATGGTTTATTTCGTGCACTTGTAAATAATATGATAATAGGCGTTAAGGAAGGATTTAAAAAAGAACTTGAATTAGTTGGAGTCGGATACAGAGCCTCTGCTAGAGAGAATATTCTGGAATTAAATTTGGGTTTTTCTCACAATATTATCATCAAATATCCTTCTGAAATAAAAATAGAAGCTTTAACTGAAAAAGGTAGAAATCCTTTTATTATTCTTACATCTTATGACAAACAACTTCTTGGAATAGTTTCTTCTAAAATTCGTTCCCTTAGAAAACCTGAACCATACAAAGGAAAAGGAATAAGATATGTTGGAGAAATTATTCTAAGAAAAACTGGAAAATCAGCTTAAATAATGAAAAAGAAAAGTATAAAAAATATAATTAGAAAGATTTTTGGAACTGCCGAAAGGCCAAGGATTTCTGTATTTAAAAGTAATAAAGAAATTTATGCTCAAATTATAGACGATATGAAAGGAATAACTTTGATATCTGCTTCTTCAAGGGAAAAATGTTTTACATCATTAAATGGAACAAAAGTCTTCTTAGCTGGAGAAGTTGGGAAAGGTTTAGGGGAAAAAGCTAAAAAGTTTGGACTTGTAAAAGTAGTTTTTGATAGAAACGGATATAAATATCACGGAAGGATAAAATCTCTAGCTGAAGGAGCTAGAGAAATGGGATTGGATTTTTGAATATGCCATTTGAGTTTAAAGAAAGGTTAATTTCAGTAAAAAGAATATGTAAAGTAACTAAAGGGAGAAGATGTTTCAGTTTTAATGCTATTGTAGTTAGGGGAAATGGAAATGGAACTGTGGGATATGGTTTTGGAAAATCTAAAGAAGTTTCTGATGCTATTTATAAAGCTGGGGAAAATGCTAAAAAAAACCTGGTAAAAATCACCAGAATATCTATGGGGACAATCCCACATGAACAAGAAGCCAAATTTGGAGGGGTAAGAATTTTTCTTAAACCAGCTTCTACAGGAACAGGAATACTTTCAAGCAGATCAATAAGAGCTGTTTTTGAATTAGCTGGAATTACAAATATCTTATCTAAATCTAAGGGTTCTTCGAATCCTTGCAATATGGTTAAAGCAGCTATAAAAGCCTTAGTTAAAATGAGAAGTGCTTCTGAAATTTCTAAGGGAAGGGGTATATCTATCGATAAAATGTACAATGGATAGTTTTTTAACTGTAAAAATTATGAATTTAAGTAGTTTAAACCAAAGCAATAGAAAAAATAAAAAAAAAAGGCTTGGAAGAGGCCAAGGTTCTGGAAAAGGGGGAACATGTACTAGAGGCCATAAAGGAGCAAAGTCACGTTCAGGAAATTCTAGAAAATTAGGCTTCGAAGGAGGGCAGATGCCCTTGCATAGGAGAATACCAAAAGTAGGATTTAAAAAAATTTCTAAAAAAAAGTCTACCGTAATTAATATAGATTTTTTACAGTACCTGGTAGATCAAGGAAGAATTAAGGAAGGGAAAAACGTATCGAAAAATGTTTTATTAGATTATGGAATAATAGGAAAAAATGATTTTATTAAAATTTTGGGTAGAGGTGAATTAAATGTAAGACTTACAATATCAGCACATAAGTTTAGTCATAAAGCTGGAACAGCTATTAAAATTTATGGAGGAAAAATTCTATTTGACAATGTTTGAATACTTTTTCAGTTCTATTAAAAAGATTTGTAAAATAGAGGATCTCCGCTTTAAGATAGGAATAACTTTAGGGTTTCTTCTAGTTTACAGATTTAGTTCTTATGTTCCACTTCCTGGAATAAATCCACAAGGAGTTATTCATTTTATGGAAAATGGAAATACTGGGGAAAAAGGGCTACTGCAAATTATCTATTCGTTTTCTGGAGTAGCTTTTAGTAGAGCATCTGTTTTGGCTTTAGGAATTATGCCTTTTATATCTTCCTCCATTTTTGTACATTTAATTTCTTTAATTTTTCCTTCTCTTAAAAAAGATGGGGAGAGTGGCCGAATTAATAGGATTATACGGATGGTAACAATAATAGCTTGTTTTATACAAGCTCCCACTTATTGTGATATTCTTACCACAAAATTTATTCCTTTTTCCTATGCACCTAAAGCTTATCTCTTGGATCTTTCTATTTCTATGGAAAAAGTTTTTTTTTGGGTTATTTCTATCGTAGTTCTTACAGTTGGCACATTTTTCACTATTTGGATAGGGGAAAATATTACGGATAAAGGAATAGGAAATGGGGTTTCTTTGATTATTATGTCTGGTATTGTGGACCGATTTCCTAACGCTCTTTATACTGAAATAGTTAGTCATTTAGGAGCAAGGGGAGGATTATTTTTTTTGTTTTTTGAATGTTTGTTATGGTTGCTGGTTGTTTGCTTTTGCGTAACGTTGATACAGGCTGTAAGGAAAGTCCCCGTTCAATACGTTGGTCGAATTGAACAGAATTCTATACGTTTAATGACTAGACATTATATACCATTAAAGGTCATTAGTGTAGGCGTTATGCCAATTATATTTGCTCAGTCTATTATGCTTTTTACGATGATTCTTTCTGCTAATTTAAGAGAAACATTTAAAAATGTTTATGGGTTTTGGTATAATTTAGTCTTTTCTATTTTTATTATATTTTTTACATTTTTTTATACAGCTGTTACGATTCCAGTTCATCAGATTGCAGATGATCTTAAAAGGGATGGAGGACATATTCCCAAAGTGAAACCTGGGAAAGAAACTTTGGATTATTTGGATTATATTTTGGCAGTAGTAACTATTCCTGGATCATTTTTACTAGTTATTATTGCTATACTCCCTTCTTTTATTGTTAAAATAGGGGTTACTAATAATTTAGCTTTATTCTATGGTGGGACTTCCCTACTAATCATAGTAGGATCTCTTTTAGATACCATGCAGCAGATTGATCCCTATTTTTTAAATGATCATTATGATCATCTTCTTAGCTTGTATCATCAAAAATTATGGATAGGAATAAAGAATACATAGAAATTGACGGAAAAATTATTGAATCTCTCCCTAACGCAATGTTTCGCGTTGCGTTGGAAAATAAATCAATAATAACTGCTTATATTTCAGGAAAAATGAGAATGCATTATATAAAGTTATACCCAGGTGATAAAGTGAAACTTGAAATTTCTGCTTATGATTTAAGCAAAGCTAGAATAAAGTATAGATATTGAAATGAAAGTAAGAACATCATTAAAAAAAAGAAGCGATGATTGTAAATTCGTTAAACGAAAAGGGTGTCTACGAATAATCAATAAAAAAAATCCTAAATTTAAACAAAAACAAGGTTAAAGATGGCTAGAATTTCAGGGGTAGATTTACCGAAAAACAAAAGGGGGATTATAGGATTAACCTATATCTATGGAATAGGAAAAAGTACAGCTAGAAAAATTTTAGCTAGGATAAACATTGATGAGAATATTAAGGTGAAAGATTGGTCAAATGACCAAATTAACCGTATTAGAACCCATATTCTTAATCTGGTTAAGGTGGAAGGGGAATTACGTTCATATAATCAGATGAACATAAAAAGACTTATTGACATAAGATGTCGTAGAGGTATTAGGCATAAACTAGGTTTATCAGTTAGAGGTCAACGAACAAAAAATAATTGTCGAACTAGAAAAGGTAAGAGAAAAACTGTAGCCAATAAGAAAAAAGCTTTCAAGTAGAATTATGAAAAAAAATAAAAAAGTTATTGTAGATTATGTTGGAGAGGCTCATATAAAGTCTACTTTTAATAATATTATCATTACTCTTACGAATAAAAAAGGAGACGTTATTGCATGGGCTTCAGCTGGTAGAATAGGATTTAGGGGGGCAAAAAAAAATACTCCTTATGCGGCTAAAATTACAGCAGAAACCGTAGCCAAAGAAGGTATGGAATATGGATTAAAAAAAATCGACGTAATTATACAAGGCCCAGGTATTGGTAGAGATTCAGCTCTACGTGCATTAAGCAATACAGGTATGAAAATCCTGGCAATTAGAGATGTAACTCCATTACCCCATAATGGATGTCGTCCTCCTAAAAAAAGAAGAGTTTAATTTAACAGTTATGGCAAAATACATAGGACCTAGAGGAAAAATTGAACGAAAATTTGGAGAACCCTTATATGGTAAAACTAAAGCTTTTAGCAGAAAAAAATATCCTCCAGGCCAACATGGCTTAAATAGAAAAAAAATAGGAATCGTAAAAAGATCGGAATATTCTATTCAGTTATCTGAAAAACAGAAAGTGAAGCATATATATGGTATATTAGAACGGCAGTTTTTCAATATGTTTGAAAAAGCTTCTAAAAAAAAAGGTGTTACTGGTGAATTACTCTTGCAGAGTTGTGAATCTCGTTTAGACAATGTGGTCTATAGACTTGGATTGGCTCCTTCAAGAGCTTCAGCTCGTCAATTAGTTTCTCATAGACACATTATGGTGGATGATAGAATAGTAAATATACCCTCTTATAGCCTAAAACCTAGAGATACTATAAAAGTTAGAGAAAAATCTAAAAAACATCCAATAATTCATAAATCTCTAAGTATGAGAACTCATCCTATAAATGATTGGTTGTTTTGGGATAGCAAAAAAATGACGGGGATTTTTCAAAGTATACCTAGAAGGGAACAGATTCCAGAAAATATTAAAGAACAATTAATTGTTGAACTTTTTTCCAAATAAAAATAAATAAATAAATGGATTTACAAAATTTCATTAAACCAGATAAACCTTTAGTTTTAAATTCAAACCAAGAATCTGGTCTTTTCCAGATTAAACCTTTAGCTCCAGGTTTTGGTTGCACCATTGGAAATTCACTTAGAAGAGTTCTTTTGTCGTCTTTGGATGGATTTGCTGTTACCTCAATAAAAATTGAGGGAGTAGGGCATGAATTTTCTACAATAAAAGGAGTTCTGGAAGATGTAACTGAAATTGTACTAAATTTTAAAAAAATCCGCTTTAAAAAAATAAAAAAAAGCGGTAATGAGAAAAACATTGAGACTGTTTATGCAAATCTTATTGATAATGACTGCGTCACTGCAGAGTCTCTAGAAAAATTCATTACTTCATTTAAAGTACTGAATCCAGATTTAATTATTTGTAACAAATATAAATCTGAACCGCTCTCTATTATTTTTACTATAGAAATAGGGATAGGATATGTTCCTGCTGAAAATAATAAGAAAAAAGAGTTGTCTCTAGGTACTATATTCATGGATTCTATCCATACCCCTATTAAAAATGTTAAATATTCTATAGAAGAAAAATATTGTTTGGCGAAAAAACATAACTTGGAGACCCTATTGTTAGAAATAAAAACGGATGGTTCCATTTCTCCAGAAGATGCCTTAAAAAAAGCTTCAAATATATTAATGCAACATTTTTCTATTGTCTCTGACTCTGACGAGTTCAGAAAAACTTATGAAGAAGCTAAAAAGGAGGATACTGAAAAAATTTGGAGACTGTTAAAAACAAATATTTCTGATGTAGAAAATTTAGGAAAACGTACTTTGAACTGCTTTAAAGCAGCAGGAATAAAGACTTTTTCAGATTTAGTTTATTATAATGAAGAGACTCTTCTTAAATTGAAGAATTTTGGTAGAAAATCTTTGGAAGAAGTAGAATATGAAATGAAGAAAAGAGGTTTATATTTCGGAATGGATCCATCGAAAGATCTTCTAAATAGAGACAATAATCCATGAAACACGGAAAAAAAATAAATCACTTAGGAAAAAGTGCACCTCATAGAAAAATTCTTCTAGCTCATTTGGCGAATTCACTTCTCAAACATAAGAGGATAAATACTACTCTAGCAAAGGCTAAATCATTAAGGAGGTATATAGAACCAATAATTTCTAAAAGTAGAAAGGGAGATATTCATTCTATGCGAATGATATTTAAACGGTTACAAAATAAAGCTATGGTTGCAGAACTTTTTAACTCTATTTCAGAAAAAGTATCTAGTCGTCCAGGAGGTTATACAAGAATTATTAAAACAGGGTATAGATTGGGAGATGGAGCAGATACTGCTATTATTGAAATAGTTGATTTTAATGAAATATACAAAAAAAACAAGAAAATCAGTAAAATAGATGAGCAAAATTAAAGATGTTTTTGCCCTTAAAATATTAGATTATACCCACTATTGAAGTGGATGGAAGCAGTGTGAATGAAATAATTGCTCCATAAATAAAGGGTCTCAAAGTCTTAGAGATCAATTAATGATTGATATTGACGTAACAGAAAATAAAAGTAGTCTTGGAGCTAATGCTATTCTTTTCATTAGCTGATGCTAAAGCTGCCTCAGCTTATACTGTTACCATGATGAATATAGTTCCTCCTATTTATTTTCAATAATTTCTGATTGTTCCAGTATCTGCTAATAGCTTTTCGTAAACTGTTAGAATGGGAGTAACTCTTACGTAGTCTCAGTTGTAGATGAAGGTGGATTTTAATCAAAATTTGATAGTACTGAAGAAGCATTAGATGCATAATCCATTGAAAAATCAGGATATAAACCTGTTGAAGAAATAATGCTTGCTTTAGATTGCGCTTCTTCCGAATTTTATTTAAACGTAAAATATGATTATACTCGTTTTGAAGGGGAAAAAGGTTGTTTACGTTCTAGTGAAGAACAAGTTAATTATTTAATTAAGCTTATTGAAAAGTATCCAATAATCTCTATTGAATATGGAATGGATCAAAACGATTGGGAAACTTTTAACTGAAAAAAATAGGAAAAAATGTCCAATTAGTAGGGGATGATCTATTCGTTACAAATCTTTCTAGATTAAAGGAAGGTAGGGTCATAATTATACGAACGATAATGTCTCATCGTTCTGTGAATATTATACGATATATGATTTATCGGTAGCTTTTAAAACTGGATCAGCTTCTCTCGCATGGCGAAGTATAATCAATTGATAATAATTGAATAAATGCTAGCTTTTTGGGGCTTTGCTTCATTTCTGACAGTAGCTTGCTTGTGTAGCTACAAAAAAAATAAGCAAATTAAAGTAAATGTATTAATTTTTCTAAAATTATGGCTGGTAATACTTACGGTAAACTTTTTAAGCTGACCACTTTCGGGGAAAGTCACGGAGGAGCTATAGGTGGAATAATAGATGGATGCCCATCTGGGCTTTCAGTAAATTTTGAAAAAATCCAATACGAACTATCTAGAAGAAAACCTGGACAATCATCCATTGTTACTCAACGTAGAGAAGATGATTTTGTAACCTTCTTCTCTGGAATTTTTAATGGAATTACGACAGGGACCCCTATTGGATTTTCTATTTACAATAGAAATCAAAAATCAATAGATTATGAGCATATAAAATCTGTATATAGACCTTCCCATTCGGATTTTACATATGATAAAAAATATGGATTAAGAGATTATAGAGGAGGTGGCAGATCTTCTGCCAGAGAAACAGTTTGCAGAGTAGCCGCTGGATCTATTGCCAAACAATTACTAATGCTAAAAAACGTAAAAATAATTGCTTACGTTTCCTCCGTTGAGGAGTTTAGCTTAGAGAAAAACTTTATAAATCTAGATCTCAACTCTATAGAATCTAATCCTATTCGCTGTCCAAATCCATATATTTCCAGTAAAATGATAGATTTAATTAAAAAAGTGAGAAAATCTGGAGACTCCGTAGGAGGAGTAATAAGTTGTGTCATTAAAAATGTACCAATTGGACTAGGAGAGCCCATTTTTAATAAACTTCATGCAGAATTAGCTCACGCTATGTTATCTATTAATGCAGCTAAAGGGTTCGAATTCGGAAGTGGATTCTCTGGAACCCATATGAGGGGGTGTAATCACAATGATATTTTTAACGTTGATGGAACCTCGAAAAAAAATTTTTCTGGGGGAATTCAAGGTGGAATATCTAATGGGATTGACATATATTTTAGCGTAGCCTTCAAGCCCATAGCAACTTTGATGAGTACACAGATAACCTTAGATAAAAATGAAAATATATGCCTTTCCAAAGGAAAAGGACGGCATGATCCTTGCGTTCTCCCTAGAGCAGTTCCTATTGTGGAAGCTATGGCTGCCTTAGTTTTAGCTGATTATTGGCTTTATGGAAAGCTAACAAAACTATGAATATAATATCAATATTCGGTCCTACAGCTATAGGCAAGACGTATCTTTCAATTTTACTAGCTAAAACCTTAGGGTTTGAAATTATTTCCTGTGATTCTAGGCAATTTTATAAAGAGCTTGTAATTGGAACAGCTAAACCTTCAAAAGAAGAACTTAAAATAGTACCCCACCATTTCATAGAACACTTAAGCGTGTATCAAACCTATAATGCAGGAAGTTTTGAAAGAGATGCTTCAGAAAAGCTAGATGAAATCTTTTCAAGATCCAATGCAGTATTCGTTGTAGGTGGATCATGTTTATATGGAAAAGCTCTACTTGAAGGTTTAGATATTTTTCCAGAAGTATCTAGCGAAATAAAAAACTTATGGATTTCATTCTTTCAAAGAAAGGGATTGCATTTTTTACAAGATTCTCTTAAATGGAGAGATCCATGTTATTATAAAACGGTAGACTTGAATAATCCACATAGGATGATTCGTGCTTTAAGTGTTATTGAATCTAGTGGGCGTCCGTTTTCTTATTTTCTAAAGAAAAGAAGAAGGAAAAACATAAAGGTTATAAAAATTGGTCTTATATTGCCTAGGGTAGAACTTTATAAGAGAATAGATCAAAGAGTAGACAAAATGATAAAAAATGGTTTACTTGAAGAAACGCGTATATGGTCTAATTGTAGGCATTTAAATGCCTTAAAAACTATAGGATATAAAGAATTTTTCGATTATCTAGACGGTCATTACGACTTTTATCAGGCTGTAAATGAAATAAAAAAAAATACTAGGAAATACGCGAAGAAACAAATTACCTGTTTAAGAAAAGATTCTTCTATTCTATGGTTTTCTCCTATAGAATACAAGGAAATTTTGAATTTTATTCTAAAAGCACTTTATTCTCTCTAATCTTAATTTACATTTAAATACGTTCTTGGGATAAAGAGAATCCCAAGAAATACTCATCCAAGTAAAAATTGGATTTCCCACAATATGGTCTTCGGGTACAAACCCCCAAAAACGAGAATCCAATGAATTATACCAATTATCTCCTATCATGAAATAATAGTTTTGATTAAAAACATATTCAGAAGTTTCCATGTTGTTAATATAAAATTTTTTTCCTTTTATTTTTAAGTAGTTATTTTCATATATATTTATAATGTCTTTATACAGGTTGATATTATCATAATTTAGCATTACATGATCTCCTTTCTTAGGAATTTTTAACGGCCCGTAAAAGTCTAAATTCCAACTAAAATTTTTATTTCCTAAAAATTTTTGACTTTTGTATATTGGGAGAATATATCTGTTTACAGATCCTACTTCATTAAGGGTTCTGATTAATTTAGCTTCTAATTCTGTAAGCATTATTTTGTTTAGAGACCTTAAGGTACTAAGAATATATAAATATTTTCTTTTTACATTTTTGGACAATCTTTCTTTTTTACCATTTATAAATAAAATAGATCTACGTATTTCTACAGTCTCTCCCGAAATAGCGATACATCGTTTTATATAATGATCTTTTCTATCTATCTCGGTATAAGATGAATGGGGAAAATTGAATACGATAATATCAGAACGTTTAATGTTAGTTAAAGATGGAATACGCAGGTAGGGTAATCTGATCCACTTTAAATAAGTACGAATGCCAAAAAATGGTAATCTGTTATGCAAAAGTGGTAAACTTATTGGAGTTATTGGTAATCGTAATCCATAGTGGATTTTACTTACAAAAATAAAATCTCCAACTAATAAAGTTTTCTCCATAGAAGAGGTTGGTATGGTAAATGGCTGAATAAGATATATGTGAATAAAAGATGATAAAATTATAGAAGAGAGAAAAATTGAAAAAATGGGCTCTTTTTTTGGAGCAAAAAAATTTATATTATTATTATAGTTAAAATAAAAAATATATAAACCTAATGTTAGGATTACTAGAATATAGTCTCTTTTCCTAGTTTTTCCAAAACATCGAATAAAATCAATCCATAATAGAGGGAACATTACTGTGCAAATAATTGGGACAAAGAAAATTGGAACCCAATAAATTGGACGATTAACAATTTTTAGTAATATAAAAATATTGTAAAAAGGCAAAGCAGCTTCCCAAGATTTTCTTCCAGCTTTTTTATATAACCTATAAGTTCCCAGAAAATGAATTCCTAGTATGATAAAAAAGACAAGAATATAATTACTCATAATCAAAAACATTCTTCATAGAAAAAAATCCCTTTTGATTTACAATCCACTCTGAAGCTAGTACTGCACCTATAGCGAACCCTTTACGACTATAAGCTTTATGAGTAATTTTGATTTCATCATCTGCTGATTGGTAAGTAACCGTATGTATTCCTGGAACGTTTTCAACCCGTTTTGAAAAAATAGATATTTTATCCCCTTTTTTTGATTTGCCAAAAATCCAACTATACTTTTTTCTACTTTCAGATACTATATCCTTAGCTAAGGATATAGATGTTCCACTAGGGTAATCTAACTTTTGAAGATGATGAATTTCGAGTATTTCTACTTTAAACTCGTAAGTACTTACGAATCTAGCCAGTTTTCGATTAATATCAAAAAATATATTCATTCCTAAACTAAAATTAGAAGAATACAAGAAAGATCCGTTATATTCCCTACAAATGGATTCCACCTCTTTAAACTTTTCTAACCATCCTGTAGTACCACACACAATAGGTATATTGTGTGTGATACATATTTTAATATTTTCAAAAGCTACTTCAGGCCTACTGAATTCTAGAACCACCTCAGATGTATTCAGTTTCTGAGCTTCAGGAGTAGAAGAAGAAGCAAAAACTATTTTATGACCACGTTTTAAAGCAATCTCTTCAACAGCTTTTCCCATTTTTCCATAACCAATCAATGCTATTTTCATTTTTTTTAAATTTTTTGTCCACGTGGTGAAATTGGTAGACACGCTATCTTGAGGGGATGGTATCTGAAAAGATGTGCTGGTTCAAATCCAGCCGTGGATACATTAATTAATCTAACTCGCATAGATCTCTATTATTTTTAGACTTTTTTTAACAAAATTTGATTTTTTTCTTTTTAAATTTTGATTTTTTTCTAAAAATTATTATATTTATTTAAAATAAATGCAATGCGGGGTTGAGCAGTGGTAGCTCAACGGGCTCATAACCCGTAGGCCGCAGGTTCGAATCCTGCCCCCGCTACAAATTTTATCTAGATAAAGATGATGAAAATCAAAAAAGAATGGCTCTGTAATAAAAAACTAAAAAAGTGGGGTTACGTAAAAATTTTTTAAAGGAAAAAAAATATAAAAAACATAGAAAAGAAAAATCAAAATTTAAAAAGAAAAAAAAGCTTAACCAAGTAGAAAGATTACCAGTAAAAAAAAATTTAAAAAAAATAAAAGAAAAGAATTCTATTAAAAATAAAAAGGAGAATAATCTATTGAAAGTTCCCGAGTTTATTACGGTAAACGAGTTTTCTTGCATGATGCAAGTCTCTCCTACAGAAGTTATTGGGACCTGTATATCATTGGGAATTCCAGCAACAATGAATCAGAGACTGAATGCTGAAACGATTCTGCTTGTTGCAGATGAATTTGGATACAAAATTGAGTTCATCGATTTTTTACATTCGGAAAAAGAAGGTAATGAAAAAGATCTAAAATCTAGACCTCCTGTTGTATCTGTAATGGGACATGTAGATCATGGAAAGACCTCATTACTAGACTATATTCTAAATACTAATCGAATTGCAGGAGAGCATGGTGGTATAACTCAGCATATAGGAGCTTATAGTGTAAAAATAAAAAAAGGGATTGAGGTAACTTTTATTGATACTCCTGGACACGAAGCCTTCACTGCTATGCGAGCAAGAGGAGTTCTCATTACTGATATTGCTATTATTGTGATAGCAGTAGATGCGCAGGTTATGCCTCAAACTAAAGAAGTTATTAGTCACGCTATAACTGCAGGGGTCCCTATGATATTTGCTATAAATAAAATAGATAAAACTGGATATAAAATTGAAAAAATATATGAACAACTTGCTAATATGAATATACTTGTAGAAAAATGGGGGGGGAAATATCCAACCCAAGAAATATCAGCTAAAACTGGATATGGTGTAGATAAATTAATGGAAAAAATTATCTCAACATCTCAGATGCTGAATCTGAAAGCTAATCCTAATAATTTATCATCAGGTACTGTACTGGAATCTTCCATAGATAAAGGAAGAGGATATGTTTCTACGGTTCTTATTCAGGAGGGAACCCTTAGAACTGGGTATTATTTATTAGCTGGATGTTTTTATGGTAAAGTGAAAGTTATTCTAGATGAACGTAGAAATTCTATTCAGGAAGCTGGACCATCAAAACCTGTTACCATTATAGGATTAAATGGGGCTCCTAATGCAGGAGAGAGATTTAGGGTTTTCAAGTCTGAAAAAGAAGTGAAGAGTATTGCTCTCCGTAGGGAGCATTTTCACAGAGAACAAAAGATGCAGATCCAAAAAAGGGTAATGTTGAATGAAGCGGAAAAACGCTTTTTCCTAAAAGATTTAAAAGAATTTAAAATAATCCTTAAGGTAGATGTAGATGGATCTTTAGAAGCTTTGATAGATGCTCTGCTTCGTTTATCGACTGAAAAAATAAAAGTAAATATTATCCACAAGGAAGTTGGATCTATTAAAGAGTCAGATGTTCTTTTAGCTAAGTCTTCTAATGCTATGATTATTGGATTCAATGTACGACCTATTTTTAGGTCGAAAAATTATGAAGGGGTTCAAATGAAACTTTATTCGGTGATTTATCACCTAATCGATGACATAAAAAGGATCATAGAAGATTTACATAAGCCTAAAGAGAAAATTATCGGAAAGGCTAAAATACGAGAAGTATTCAAAATCCCAAGTGTAGGATCCATAGCTGGATGTGTAGTTACACTTGGGAAAATAATAAGACCAGCTAAAGTTCGTCATATTAGAGGAGGAGTTGTTATTTATACTGGCGAACTCAGTTCTCTCAAAATCTTTAAAGAAGATGTAAAAGAAGTGAAAAATGGACAGGAATGCGGAGTGTCTATAAAAAATTACAACGATCTACTAAGTGGAGATGTTCTAGAATTCTTTTAGCTTAACTAGCATTTTTTTTGCTTTTAAAACTCCTTCGCATAAATGGTCCACTTCTTCATCGTTATTATATACGCAAAAACTTACTCTTACAGTTCCTGCTACCCCTAAAAAACGCATTAAAGGTTGAGCGCAATGATGCCCAGTTCGCACTGCAATTCCAAGCTGGTCTAGAATACTTCCCACGTCAAATGGATGAACGTTTTTAAGGTTAAAAGAGATAATTCCAGATCTAGGTTCATTAGATGAATATAAGAGAATTCCTTTTATATTTTTTAACCCCTCAAGAGTTCTATCCAAAAGGAACTTTTCATGTTTTTTTATTTTTTTCATTCTTATCTGCTTAATGAAAGCAATGGAAGCTGACAATGCTATTATTCCCTCTATATTTGGAGTTCCAGCTTCAAACCGTAAGGGTAAATCTGCATAAGTAGTTTTATTAAAAAGAACTTCTTTGATCATTTCCCCTCCACCGAGGAATGGATAAAGTTTTTCTAAAAAAAATTCTTTTCCATAAAGGACCCCAATACCAGTTGGTCCATACATTTTATGTGCTGAAAATACGTAAAAATCCGTTTCTAAATCCTGAACATTTACGTAATCGTGACATACAGCTTGTGCTCCATCTATTAAAGTTATAATTCCATATTGATGCGCTTTTTTAATGAAAGCTTTTATAGGATTAACTTTTCCTAAAACATTGGAAATATGACTAATCGCTAGTATTTTCACTTTATCTGAAAGAAGTTTTTCAAAACTTTCAATACATAATTGATTATTCTTATCTAGAGGGATGACTTTCAAAAGAGCTCCTATACCTTGGCACAGGATTTGCCAAGGTATAATATTAGAATGGTGCCCCATTTGAGAAACGATTATCTCATCTCCCTCTTTTATGAGAGTTCTCATACCAGAAGCAACTAAATTAATCGCTTCAGTAGTTCCTCTAGTAAAAAGAATCTCGTTAGAATATTCAGCACAAATAAATTTTTGTATTTTGATTCTGCTTTTTTCCATAGTTTCAGTCGCTTTATGGCTCAGGTAATGAGTACCCCTATGCACATTGGAATTTATTTCTTTGTAATAGTCTTCTATAGCTTTAATTACTTTTTTGGGTTTTTGAGTAGTAGCTGCATTATCTAGGTAAATGCATGGTCTTCCGTAAATATTTATTGACAAAATGGTAAATT
This sequence comes from Blattabacteriaceae bacterium, assembly GCA_036390115.1. Lineage (NCBI taxonomy): Bacteria > Pseudomonadati > Bacteroidota > Flavobacteriia > Flavobacteriales > Blattabacteriaceae > Blattabacteriaceae bacterium. Next base: position 122,356 of record DASWCM010000003.1, read on the forward strand.
GATTACGAATATTTATGAATTCTTCTTTTGAATACATTTTAGTTCTTATTCCAAGATCTTGAGATTTTTAAGAACCATTTTACCAATGAACTCCATATCATTATCTAATATTTCTTTAATGAAAGAGAGTAGCATCAAATCCTTTGCTTTTTTTTCTGGTATACCTCTAGAGCGTAAATAAAATAAAACGGATTCGCTAAACTGCCCAACTGTACAACCATGAGAGCACTTAACATCGTTAGCAAATATTTCCAATTGGGGTTTTGCAGTTATGCAAGATTCTTTAGATAGGAGAATATTAATACTTTTTTGAAAAGCATTAATATTTTTAGCTTTTTTACGGACGATTATTTTTCCATTAAAAACTCCTTTAGCTTTTCCAGAAAAAATGCTTTTGTAAAGTTCATAACTATTGCAAGTTGGATAAAGATGATCTACTAAAGTATGATGATCAATTATCCCCTCTTTTAGAGAAATGCTTAATCCCTTTAATTGAGAATTAACTCCCTCATCTTTCTGATAAAGATGTAGATTGTTTCTAATTAAACTTCCTTGAAGTGAAAAAGTATGGATAGAGAAAGAACTGTTCTTTTTTTGTACAATGAAAGTATTGTCCATCAATGAACTTTTCAAATGACAATCTTGAATTTTAAGATATTTTATTTTACTATTAGGAGAGGCATAAATTTCCGTTACTGAATTATTTAAAGCATTAGCTTCATTTTTATTGTTCAGACATTGATGTCTTTCAATAATCTGAACAAAAGAACCTTCTTCTAAAACTATTAGATTTCTTGGAAAGTTAATAGTTTTAGAAGTAAAAAAATAAAGGATTTCAATAGGTTTTTTGACTAATGTTTTATTGGGAAGATGTACATAAACTCCATCTTTAGCAAAAGATGTATTTAAAGCCACCAAAGATTCCTTTTTAGGTGCAATTTTTGCGTAAAATTTTTCAATGATTGATTGATGCCTTTTACTTTTCAAAGCATCATATAATCTAAATACGTTTTTATCAATTATCTTAGATAGGGAAGAATGGAAAACACCATTGACAAAAATAATACGATAACTATCAAAATTCTTGAATAGATTTTTTTTTACATCTTCAGATCTATCTTCCTGTTTAAGAAAGAACCCATATTCCTTTCTAAGAATTTTTTTTAAATCAGTGAATTTCCAATCTTCTTCCATAGAAGAAGGAAAGCCCTTCTTTCTAAAGAAATCAAAAGCTATACATTGCAAACGATAAATATATTCTGAGGTCTTTTCCATTAACTAAACTTTATGCTCTTTTCGAAAACATTCATATCCCATTTTCTCAAGATTAAAAGCTATCTCTTTTCCCCCTGATTTTATAATCTTTCCATTATCCAAAATATGTACATAATCCGGGGTTACATATTCCAAAATTCTTTGATAATGAGTTATGATTAACATAGCAGTTTTAATACTTCTCATTCCATTAATGAGATTGGAAACCACACGAAGTGAATCTATATCTAATCCTGAATCCGTTTCATCAAGTATAATGAATTTAGGATTTAGAATACTCATTTGAAGAATCTCATTACGCTTTTTCTCACCTCCAGAAAAACCTTCGTTTACAGATCTGTAAAGAATTTTTTCATCAATTCCTAGTATTTTAGAATACTTACGAACTTTTTTAAGTATTTCCCCTGATGGAATTTCTTCCATTTTTTTAGCCTTTCTGAAGGAATTCACAGAAGTTATGATAAAATTTATTACAGATATTCCTGGAATATCTACTGGATCTTGAAAAGAAAGAAATATTCCCAAATGCGCTCTACTTTCAGGGGGCATATCTAAAATGTTTTTTTTTTCAAAAAAAAGAGCTCCCTTTGTAACCTTATACTCTTTTTTTCCAGCAATTACTGATGAAAGCGTACTTTTTCCAGAACCGTTTGGTCCCATTATAGCATGGACTTGATTCGCTTGTATTTCTAGATTAATACCTTTTAGAATTTCTTTCTTTTCTAAAGAAACATGCAAATCAATAATTTTTAACATAATACCTAACCTATTGTTCCTTCTAAAGAAATTTCTAAAAGTTTCTGTGCTTCTACTGCGAATTCCAGTGGCAACTTTTTAAGAACGATACGACTAAATCCCCCAATAATAAGTGATATAGCTTTTTCTTTATCGATTCCTCTTTGAGTACAATAAAAAATTTGTTCTTCCTCTATTTTTGAGGTCGTTGCTTCATGCTCAACCATAGACTCGGGGTTTTTTACTTCTATAAAAGGAAAAGTATGGGCTCCACACTTATTACCGAGTAGCAAAGAATCACATTGAGAAAAATTTCTTGCATTCTTTGCTTTTGTAGATATTTTAACTAAACCTCTATAATTATTTTGCGCTTTTCCAGATGAAACTCCTTTGGAAATTATAGTACTTCTAGTGTTTTTACCAATGTGGATCATTTTAGTACCTGTATCAGCCTGCTGAAAATTCCTAGTTATCGACAAAGAATAAAATTCTCCTAAAGAGTTATCCCCTTTTAAAATGCAAGATGGATATTTCCATGTAATAGATGATCCAGTTTCTATTTGAGTCCAAGAAATTTTAGCATTTTTTTCACATAAACCTCTTTTAGTGACAAAATTATATACTCCTCCCTTGCCTTTTTTATTTCCTGGATACCAATTTTGAATAGTAGAATACTTTATTTCTGAATTTTCTAAGGCAATAAGTTCTACTACAGCTGCGTGTAATTGGGTTTCATTTCGTATAGGAGCTGTACATCCCTCAAGATAGCTTACATAAGAATTTTTATCTGCTATAATAAGAGTCCTTTCGAACTGGCCTGTTCCACTTTCATTGATTCTAAAATAGGTAGAAAGCTCTACTGGACATCGGACTCCTAGCGGGATATAACAAAAAGATCCGTCAGAAAACACAGCAGAATTAAGTGCCGAATAAAAATTGTCCTCTTTTGGCACTACTTTTCCTATGTATTTTTTTATCAATTCTGGATATTTTCTAATAGCTTCGCTAATTGAGCAAAAAATTATACCTTTTTCAAAAAGAATTTTTTTAAGGGTTGTTCCTAACGAAACTGAATCCATTACGACATCGACTGCAACTACACCTGAAAGTATTTTTTGTTCATCAATAGAAATCCCAAGTTTGTTAAAAGTATCCATCAATTCTGGATCAACTTCCTCCAAGCTATTAAATATAGTTTTAGGTGCAGAATAATAACTAATCTCTTGAAAATTTTGCCTTTTATATTTTATATTACCCCATTTAGGCTCTGAAATTTTTTTCCAAATGGAAAAGGCATCTAACCTCCATTGTAGCATCCATTCTGGTTCTTTTTTTTTTTGAGAAATAGAATGGATAACCTTCTCATTTAGCCCTTTTGCAAACTTATCGCATTCAATATTTGTATAGAAACCGTATTTATATTCAGATTCGATAACTTCTTGAAGAAGTTTATCTCTTTTTCTCATTGAAGCATTTATGATAAAAAAAATAAAAGAAATTCAAAAAGAAGCGTCAGTTTTCCAAGCTGTAAAACTTCAAGATATAGAAGATTTTCGGATTAAGTACCTAGGTAAAAATGGGCTAATTCCAGCCCTATTTGGAGAATTAAAAAATATTTCAAAAACAGAAAAAAAAAGGGTTGGAGGTAGCATTAATTTGCTAAAAAGAATTGTATTGGATATAATCCAGAAGAATAAGAAAGAACTTTCAGAGGAAGAAAAAAAATCAGAGGAAATGGACTTCACCCTTCCAGGCTATTCTTGGGAACTAGGAGCTAGACATCCTATTTCTTTAGTGAAAAATAAAATTGTTAAAATTTTTGAAAGAATTGGCTTTATTTTAAGCCAAGGTCCAGAAATTGAAGATGATTGGCATAATTTTACTGCTTTAAATTTTCCTGAACTGCATCCTGCTAGAGAAATGCAAGATACTTTTTTTATTGAAAAAAATCCAGATATTTTATTGAGGACACATACTTCTTCTGTTCAAATTAGATTTATGAAAAATACTCCCCCTCCAATTAGGATTATTTCTTATGGAAGAGTTTATAGAAATGAAGTAATATCCTCTCATTCGCATTGCGTGTTCCATCAAATTGAAGGGTTATTTGTGGATAAAGGGGTTTCTTTCGCAGATCTAAAACAAACCATTCAATATTTGAAACATTCTATTTTTGGAAATTCAAAAATTAGAGAAAGACCTTCCTATTTTCCATTTACTACGCCTAGTGCAGAAATAGATATACAATTATCTAGTAACGGTCCTTGGTTAGAAGTTATGGGTTGCGGTTTGGTAAATCCAAAGGTTTTGAAAAATGTTGGAATAAACCCAGAAGTTTACTCTGGATTTGCTTTTGGTATAGGGATTGAACGTATTGCACTTTTGCTATATCAAATAAACGATATACGATTATATTTTGATAATGATATTCGATTTTTGACTCAATTTAGGAGCGAATAGTACGCTGTCTCAATGTTTCATATAAGATAATCCCACACGCAGTGGAAACGTTTAGTGAATTAACTCCATGCACAGGAATTTTTATTTTATCATCGCAAATAGTTATATATTTATTATGGATTCCATTTTTTTCACTACCCAGAAGGAAGGCTAATGGAACGGTAAGATTTTCTTCCCACAAAAGTCTTTTAGCTTTTTCAGTTGCTGCTAAAATTCTAATACCGGAATTTTTTAACAAAAAAATCGTCTTTTTTAGATCATTTTCTTTACAAATAGGTATTCTGAAAATGGCACCTGAAGAAGTTTTTATAGAGTCTGCTCCAATATAGGGAGTTTCTTTAGTGGAAATTATAACTGCATCTGTACCTACGCAGACAGCAGTTCGAAGTATTGCCCCAAAATTTAGTACATCAGTAATCCCATCTAGGATTAAGAGAAAAGGAGTTTTACCATTTTTAGAAAAAATAGGTAACAAATTTTCAATTCTATGAAAATTAATTGGAGAAATTAACGCTAGAACACCTTGATGATTTTTTCTAGTGAGTCTGTTTAGTTTATCTAAAGGAACCATTTGAAGAGGAATTTCATTGCTTTTTATCAAAAGCATAAGCTTTTGATGATTAAAACTTTTTTTCATTAATATCTTATAGATCCTTACACCTGATTGAATAGCCTCTATTAATGGATGGATACCGTATATAAAGTTCATAGTAAAAACTACCTTAGTATATAAAATAATTTTTAACCAGTTTTCCCCAGTAATTATCATAAAACATAGAGGTATATAAAATTTCAACCCTTAAATATGAAAGAAGTAACTTTTAGAGAAGCTATCTCGGAAGCTATGAGTGAAGAAATGAGAAGGGATCCAACCGTTTATTTAATGGGAGAAGAAGTAGCTGAATACAACGGAGCTTATAAAACTTCTAAAGGAATGCTGGAGGAGTTTGGCTCAGCAAGAGTAATAGATACCCCAATTTCAGAACTGGGATTTTCTGGTATCGGAATTGGTTCATCAATGAATGGATGCAGACCAATCATTGAATTTATGACATTTAATTTTTCTTTAATAGCGATTGATCAGATTATCAATAATGCTGCTAAGATTTATCAAATGAGTGGGGGGCAGTGGAATATTCCTATAGTTTTTAGAGGTCCCACTGCATCAGCTGGACAATTAGGTGCCACGCATTCTCAATCTTTTGAAAATTGGTATGCTAACTGCCCTGGATTAAAGGTGATTGTTCCCTCAAATCCTTATGATGCGAAAGGCCTTTTAAAGGCTGCTATTAGAGATGATGATCCTGTTATTTTTATGGAATCTGAACAAATGTATAGTGACACTATGTTCCTTCCAGATGAAGAATATCTTGTTCCTATTGGTCTAGCTAGTGTAAAAAAAAAAGGAGATGACGTAACGCTAGTTTCATTTGGAAAAATTTTAAAAGTAGCTTTTAAAGCTATTGAAAAATTATCTGAAGATAATGTTGAAGTTGAGTTAATTGATCTCAGAACGGTCCGTCCCTTAGACTATGAAACAATATTATCTTCTGTGAAGAAAACCAATAGACTAGTTATACTTGAAGAATCATGGCCATTAGCTTCTATTTCTGCTGAAATCTCCTATATTTTGCAACAAAAAGCTAGTCTTTATGCTCCGATAAAAAGGATAACATTACCAGATGTTCCAGCTATTTATTCATCTGCTTTGATGGAATATTGGTTCCCAGCTCTAGAAGAAGTAGTCTCTACCGTAAAAGAGGTTTTAAAATAACAAACTTTTGAAGATATTTTTTTATTATGTTTCCTTTCTTCTCTTTTTTTTTAGAGCTTCTCCGCCTAAATCAAATAATTTTGATCCATCTAAGGGCATCTTAGATAATATAAAAGATTCTCATGAATGGCATCTTTTTGTAAAAGAAAAGATAATTTATCTTCCGATAATTTTATGGTATAGAGGGTTTCGTATTTTTCTTTCGTCATGATTTAATCATGGAAATAAATTCATAGAAGGCAATCATTGCTACTACAGATTCTTTAAAGAAAGAATCTACAAAACTAATTATTACAGCTGCTTAGTTTTCTATTTACCCAAAACCCACATTGAAATATTGGCAATCTTTTATTTTTACAGCTTTATCTTCTTTGTGGAATGACTCTTGTGGAACATCATCAGCTAGAAGAGTATAATCGCTACAGAAGCTTCTGTCAGGCATTTATGATCTCTTAGATATGTTCTTAAATAGCAATTTATGTTATGGATTTGTTCCGTTGGTTTAATTATTTGGCAAAAAATTATTTTTATTATTTTATTAGTTTTACTAAGGAGATTTGCTTGGAGTATCTTATAGAAATTATTGAAAAACGCGAAAAAAAATATTCTCTGACTTAGAGAGACAAGCTCTTAAAAAAGAGAAAATTTTAAGAGAAGCTTGCATAGAACGAGATTTTCTTTTAAAAGAGGCTCTCTCCATAAAAGATAGAGTTAGAGGAAAAATCCCAAATTGAAAGGATGCTTGAACAAGCTATATAGGTTATAAAAACCGATAAATCTGTTGCTAGAGTTTTCGTCCTTGAAAAAGTTTGTTGTGGAGAGTTGTGTAGAAGAAGATTATGTCTGTGTGTAGGTCCTTCACGATAAGCCTGTCAAAGAGCAATCGATATTATAGTCCTAATAGTATGATAGGAGGAGATACAGCCTAGCAATTGACATTATCCTTAATAAAAAAAGACTTTATGAAAGTGGTAATCCCATATATTGTACATAAGTCAAAAAGGTACTGGTAAAAACTCTTATAGATCATGGGGGGGATGGACAAATTTTTCTTGAGTCAGATTTGTTCAATGCTGTACAGCAATTAATGAAGGAACTAGGGAGAAGCTCAGATTGCATCGATGAAAAAACTATCTGGAACATTTAAATTGGATGAGGGATTTTCCAAATTTAGTTCTGATTTAGATACCACAACTTTATCAATAATTCATAAAGGTCGTTGGAATGTATAAATCAAGCAATTAATTCACTAGATAAAATATCTGATCAAATAGCACTTGTATATGCGAGTACAAAAAATCATTATTCGTTGTATTTTCCTATAATAAAGGATTATTTGGAACTTTTAACACTTCCATCTTCTGGATGAAGGAAAATTTTTTAAAGACAAAATCTTCCAAATAAATTCATATAATGATATAGGAAAAAAAGGAATATATTTTAAAAAAAAATATAAAATATTAAACGAAAATAAAATTTAGAAAATATCTCTTCTGTAAAAGAAACTTACGCAAAAGTTTTTTAACATGGATTTTTTATCAATATATTTAGTGTATAATACACCAAAAAGTCTGAAATATCACATTATAAAGCAATGCTACTTTATCATCTGGAGCAGATATTAACTTTCTTTTTGAACCTTCAAAAGAAAGAATTTTTGATTATATTATATCAATGATATTAAGAATAAATTTTATCAAAGCTTTTTTGGAATCAACTGTATAGGAAAATACAGCTTGAATGACATCCATGAATATAGCAACTGAAAATGCCTCATATTTAAAATATGAGCTAACATTGAGATATAACAAAATAAGACAAGAAGCTATTACCAAAGATATTTTATAACTTATTGGAGTAACAAAAAAAATGATGAGAGTTCTAACTGGGATCCAAAGTACTGGAACCCCACATATCGGTAATTTACTTGGAGCTATTTTACCAACCATTAAAATGACCAAGATTTATTCAAATCCTTCTTTTATACTGATCGCTGATTTACACAGTTTAACGAATATTAAAGATTCAGAAATTATAAAAGAGAATACTTATCGAGTTTTATCAGCTTTTTTAGCCTTTGGTTTACCCTTGGATAAAGTAGTCTGTTACAAACAATCTGATGTGCCAGAGGTAACTGAGTTAGCTTGGTATTTGAGTTGTTTTTTTTCTTATAAACGTCTGACTTTATCTCATTCTTTTAAAGAAAAGTATAACCAAGATATAAGCGTAGGACTTTTCTCTTATCCCCTATTGATGGCTTCTGACATTTTACTTTTTAATGCTAAAATAGTTACCGTAGGAAAAGATCAGTTGCAACATTTAGAGATTACTCGTAATATCGCTGATCGTTTCAATAGAAAAATGGGAAAAATTTTTGTCCTACCTGAGGCTAAGATACAAGAAGAAGCGAAATCTGTGCCTGGTACAGATGGATATAAAATGAGTAAATCCCTAGGTAATGCTATTGATATCTTTTGCTCTAAAGAGGATTTAAAAAATCAGATTATGAGTATACAAACTGATAGTAAATCTTTAAAAGATCCTAAGGATCCTGATGTTGACAGGATTTTTTCTATTTATAAATTGCTCGCTTCTAAAGAAGAAGTGGAGGAAATGAGAGAACGTTATTTAAATGGTGGGTATGGATATAGTCAAGCAAAGAAAGTCTTGTATGAACTTATTTTAAATAGATTTTCTTTTGAACGAAAAAAGTTTCATATTTTTCTAAAAAAAATAAATTATCTAGATGATATTCTCCACTTTGGAGCTAAAAAAGCTAGAAAAATTGCCATTAATACGATATGCAAAGTTCGTAAAGCTTTACTTTAGTTTATTAAAGAACATGGATAGAGAAAGAATGATAAAATTTTTAAAGGAAATTTATATATCCCGGGTAGTAGATTAATATTGTAGATAATCAATCTCTTATTGATATTTTTTTTTAGGAGATTGTGCTTGCTTAGAAAGCGCAAAAAAAAAACTTTAATATGATATTCCTAAAGCAAGGAACACAAAAATAAAAATTAATACAGTAATTACTCATCAGAGTCTGGAGTAAAAGTATATAATACTTCTGAGTAAATATTCCATAACTTATCTAAAATGGGTGTGACGTTTATAGGCCTTCTATTCCTATAATGTTTAATTAGGAAAATGTTTTCTATCTTTAGATAAGGAAAAGAAAAAATAAAACCTTATGAAAATTATGGAGTAAAGATGTTATCTTTAGGTTTTTTGCTCATATTAGCAGTTTTATGACGTGCTATTAAAGCATTGAAAGAGATTCTTATTGGGGTTTTAGTTGTATGGGGGCTAAAGGAGCTATACTTGGAATAGGATAAAATATGGCTTTTTTAAAAATAAAAGAAAAAATATTTTACATTTGGAAAAAATGGGCTAAAAAACTTTCTATTGAACTTGTCTCTCTTCATGCCAATAAAGTTTAAAAAAAAATTTTTAAAAATATTTTACTAGGCTAAAAAGCAATAAATTTATTTTTTTCTTTCTAAAAAGAGATCTTTTTGCAACCTTTCACACAATTCGTACATTTGAGTAAATGAAAGAAAATTAGAACACTTTATTCTTCAAACAAACAGTTTTGTTAAACACCAGTTTACCCTTTGAGCTATCAGGATCAACACAAAAATAACCTAAGCGTTGGAATTGGTATTTATCCCCCTCTTTAGCCAACATTAAAGAGGGTTCAGCGTAACCATGTACAATTTTTAGAGAATTTGGATTTAAAAAATCCATAAAGTCTCTTCCCTTATTTCCTTCTGGATTTTCTTCTAAAAAAAGATTATTATATAAACGTACTTCTATTTCAAAAGAATGCTTTATAGAGACCCAATGCAAAGTTCCTTTAATATTTCTATTCTTTTTTATTACACTACCTGATTTCCTATTAGGATCATACAAACAGTGGACTCTTACAATTTTTCCATTAATATCTTTAACGGCTTTAACTGCTTTTATAATATAGGCATTTTTTAGCCTAACTTCTTGATCTAGAGTTAAACGAAAAAATCTTTTCGAAGCATTTTCCATAAAGTCATCTCTTTCTATAAATAAAAACTTTGAAAAAGGAATTTTTTCTGTCTGATTTATTTCCCCAGAAACCCATTCCACATAATTATCTGGTAAATTATCTATTACCAACTCAATAGGATCTAGAACCACCATAACTCTAGGCGTGATTTCGTTCAAATGTTCACGAATAAAAAATTCGAGTAAAGATAGGTTAATTAAGTTATCCCGTTTTGCCACCCCTATTCTATTACAAAAATCTCTTATAGATTTAGCTGTATATCCTCTTCTTCTTAAACCTCTTAAAGTTGGCATCCTAGGATCATCCCATCCACTGACTACCCCTTCTTCCACTATACGATGAAGCTTTCTTTTACTCAAAAGAGTATAACTTAGGTTAAGTCTAGAAAATTCTATTTGCGTAGGACGGATTTGGTCTTCTTTTTTAGGGATCTGATCCAGATACCAATCATATAGTGGCCTGTGATTTTCAAATTCAAGAGAACATAAAGAATGGGATATTTTTTCGATATAGTCTGATTGACCATGTGCCCAATCATAAGTTGGATAAATGCACCACTTATTTTTAGCATGGTGATGTTCTTTTTTAATAATTCGATACATGATTGGGTCACGCAAATTCATGTTAGAAGAACTCATGTCTATCTTTGCTCTAAGTACATAACTTCCTTCTTCAAATTCCCCTGATTTCATCCTTTTAAATAAATTTAGGTTTTCTTCTATAGAACGAGACCTAAAAGGACTTGAAATTCCAACTTCAAAAGGCGTCTTTCTATTATAGTTAATAATATCTTTTGTTTGTTCCTCCACGTACGCCTTGCCAAATTTTATAAGAGATTTACTCCATTTGTATAAATCTTCGAAATAATCGGAAGCGTAACATTCCTTATACCATTTAAAACCTAGCCATTGGATGTCTTTTTTAATTTCTTCTACATAATAATTTTTCTCTTTTGTTGGATTGGTGTCATCAAACCTCAAATTTACGGGTACTCTATATTTTTCCCCAAATCCGAAATTTAAACAAATCGCCTTAGCGTGGCCTATATGAAGGTAACCGTTAGGTTCTGGAGGAAAACGAAAGTGAAGCTTTTCTTTAGGGAACCCCTTTCTTAAATCTTCTTCTAGAATTTTTTCAATGAAGTTTTTTTCATTCATTTTATATCATTTATAATTAAAAAATATTAGGTTTATATAAAAACTATGAGGGAATACATACGTAATTTTTGCATAATTGCACATATAGATCACGGAAAAAGTACTCTGGCTGATCGTTTGCTTGAGTTTACTAAAACCGTTTCTGATAAAGAAAAAAAAGATCAACTTCTTGATGACATGGAACTAGAGAGAGAGAGAGGAATTACTATAAAAAGTCACGCTATACAAATGACATATACTTATAGAGGTAAAACTTACATTCTCAATTTGATTGATACACCTGGACACTCAGATTTTTCCTCTGAGGTATCTCGCTCTATTTCTTCCTGCGAAGGAGCTATACTTGTTGTAGATGCTTCTCAAAGTATACAAGCTCAAACGATTTCTAACCTATACTTAGCTTTGGAGAATAATTTAACCATTATTCCAGTTTTGAATAAGATTGATCTTCCTGTATCTAGAACTTATGAAGTAATCGATGATGTTGTTGAATTGACTTCTTGTCATCCTAAAGAAATTATATTAGCTAGTGCTAAAAAAGGACTGGGAATTGAAGAAATTCTTCAAGCCATAATGACACGAATTCCTCCACCTAATGGACTTCCATTAGAGCCGCTCCAGGCGTTTATATTTGATTCAAATTATAATCCTTTCAAAGGTGTAGAAATTTATTTTCGCATTATACATGGCTTTATGGTAAAAGGCCAAAAACTAAAGTTTTTAGCCTCTGGCCAAACATATTCTGCTAATGAGATTGGGATCCTTAAATTGAAAAAAATTTCCAGAGAGTGTATTCAAACAGGTGATGTAGGATATGTGATATCTGGAATTAAAGAAGCTAAAGATGTAAAAGTTGGGGATACCTTTACTTCTTCAGAAAACCCAGCTATTTTTCCTTTAAAAAAATTTGTAGAATCTAAACCAATGCTTTTTGCAGGCATTTATCCCCTACATAATAAGGATTATGAAGAGTTGAGAACTTCTATGGAAAAATTACGTTTAAATGATGCTTCTTTAAGTTTCGTTTCTGAAACTTCAACTGTTTTAGGGTTTGGGTTTCGATGTGGATTACTTGGAAGGCTTCACATGGAAATAGTTAAAGAAAGGCTTGAAAAAGAATATAATATGACCGTAATTATTTCCATTCCGAATGTTTCTTATCATGTATTTTTAAAAAAAAAAACTAAAAAAGCTATAATAGTTAAAAATCCATCAGATTTTCCTGATTTAAGTAAATTGGATCGTGTAGAGGAGCCTTATATCCGTGCTGAAATTATTACGATGTACGATTATGTAGGATCCATAATATCCTTGTGCTTGGAAAAAAGAGGTGTGATAAAAAATCAATTGCATATTACTTTGCATCGTGTTAAATTGGTTTTTGAAATGCCTTTATCTGAAGTAGTTTTTGATTTTTATGATCGTTTAAAACAACTTTCTAAAGGGTATGCTTCTTTCGATTATACTCTTTTAGAGTATAGACCTTCCAATTTGGTCAAAATAGATATTCTGATAAATCACCAAGTAGTTGATTCGCTTTCCTTCTTGTCTCATCGAAGTATTTCATTTAAAATGGGAAAAAAAATATGTGAAAAATTACGGGAACTCATTCCACGCCATCAATTCGATATTCCTATTCAAGCAACTCTTGGAAGTAAAACTCTTGCTAGAGAAACGATAAAATCTTTTCGAAAAGATGTAACAGCTAAATGCTATGGGGGAGATTTCTCTAGAAAGAGAAAGTTACTTGAGCAGCAAAAACTAGGAAAAAATAAAATGCGAAATATTGGTAAAATAGAGATTCCACAGTCAGCTTTCATAGAAATTTTTAAATTTTCATAGAAAAATAAATTTTCTCTTCTTAGATTTTTAAAAGAATGTAACGTGTATGCCATAGTAGATATTGGAGGATTTCAATGTAAAGTTTTTAATGGAAAATTATCATTCGTTCCTCTTCTAGATTCTGAAATTAATTCAGAAGTATTTTTTGATCTCGTTTATCTAATAAACAAAGAAGTAGGAACCCCTATAATAGGGTACCCTTTTATACAAGGATCTTTTGTACAAGTAAAAGTACTGAAACATATAAAAGGGGATAAAATACTTATTTTCAAAAAAAAAAGAAGAAAAGGATTTAAAGTTAAACGTGGATATAGAAAAAAAAATACACTAATTAAAGTGATTTCTATTCTTTTGGTAAAATAATATTTTATGGCTCATAAAAAGGGTGTCGGTAGTTCTAGAAATGGAAGAGATTCGAAAAGTAAGCGATTAGGGGTTAAAATTTTTGGGGGTCAGTTAGCTAAAGTAGGAAATATAATAGTACGACAACGAGGGACAAAATATTTATCTGGTAGATGGGTAGGGGTTGGAAGAGATCACACTTTATATGCAAAAGCAGAAGGAAAGGTTTTTTTCAGAAAGAAAGCGAATATTTCTTTCGTTTCTATAGAAACAATATGATCTGGACTGGGTAGCTCAGATAGGACAGAGCTGCAGTTTCCTAAACTGTAGGCCGCAGGTTCGAATCCTGCCCTGGTTGCCTACATACATAAAAAAAATATAAATATGCTGCCTATTCAGTATAGATACAAAAGGAGGAAATTGTATATAGAAAATTACGGATGTCAAATGAATTTTTCTGATAGCGAAATAGTAACTTCGTTCTTAAAAGAAGATGGATTTGAACCAACTAATAATTTTGAAGAAGCGGATTTATTATTTATAAATACTTGTTCAATACGAGAAAAAGCTGAAAAAAACGTAAAAAATCGTTTAAAAATATTTAATATTTTAAAAAAAAAAAAACCGAAGCTTATAATAGGAATGCTTGGCTGCATGGCCGAACGTTTAAAGTTCAAACTCTTAGAAGAAGAAAAACTCGTTGATTTAATCGTAGGGCCTGACTCTTATAGAAACATTCCTCACTTAATTAAGTTAGTTGAATCTAAAAATGCTGGGAATGTTTCTATTTCTTCTTATAAAGAAGAGACATATGCAGATATTAAACCAGTTAGGGAAAATGGAGTTACTGCTTTCATAAGTATTACGCGTGGTTGTGATAATATGTGTAGTTTTTGCATAGTTCCTTTTACTCGAGGAAGAGAGAGAAGTAGAGATCCTAAAAGTATTATAGAAGAATGCGAAGAATTATGGAAAAAATCTTACCAAGAAATTACTCTTCTAGGGCAAAATGTGGATTCTTATATTTGGTACGGAGGTGGGGTAAAAAAAGATTTTCATAAAGCTTCAAATTTAAAAAAATATAAATCTATAAATTTTGCTAAACTCCTTGAGTTTATCGCTAAAGCTGTTCCATCCATGCGTATCCGTTTTTCTACATCCAATCCTTGTGATATGTCGGAAGAAGTTTTGGAAACCATTTCTCGGAATACGAATATTTGCCAGCACATACATTTACCAGTCCAATCTGGAAGCACTAGAGTACTTCAACGAATGAATCGCAAATACACTCGCATTGAATACCTTTCTTTAATTAGAAGGATTAGAACAATCCTTCCTGATTGTTCGATCTCTCAGGATATAATTACAGGTTTTTGTGGAGAAAGGGACCAAGATCATATTGATACATTGAGTTTAATGGAATTCGTTAAGTATGACTTTGGCTATATGTTCGCCTATTCATCTCGTCCTGGAACCTTTGCTGAAAAAAACCTTAAAGATGATGTTCCTGAAAAAATTAAAAAACGTAGACTTTCTGAAATTATAGATTTACAACGAAAACATTCTTATGAACGAATACAGAGACATGTTGGAAAGGTACAGGAAGTTTTAATTGAGGGTGAATCAAAGAAAAGTAAATATCATTGGTATGGAAGAAACTCTCAAAACGCAGTTGTAGTTTTTCCAAAAGATAATTCTCATTTAGGAGACTTGGTTAAAGTAAAAATTAATGATTGTACGGCTGCTACATTAATAGGGGAAGTTTTAAACCATTAGTATATATGGTAACGATTTTTTGCTAAACGAATATAAATTGATTTAATCTAAGGTAATATGGGAATTCTTGAAAAGAGAAAACATTTTATGTTTCTTTATGTATTTTTGGCGGTAATTCTTATTTTTACTTGTTTACTACTTACCGTAGTGATAACAATACAAAATCCTAAAAGAGATTCTCTTTCTTATTCTTCTTTAGGAGATAAAAGCATTCAAATATTCGGGGTTCAACGTGTTATAAATTTTTGGGAAAAGCTTACTTGTATTTTAGCGATTTTAATTTTTATTTTTATTTATTTTTTTAATAAAATTTTAAAAAACAGATAGTATAAAATAATTTATATGGAAGAGTTAAAAATTAAACCTTTAGCAGATCGCGTAATTGTGGAACCTGCGCCAGTAGAAAGTAAAACCGCTTCAGGGCTTATTATTCCTGATACAGCAAAGGAGAAACCTCAAGAAGGGGTAGTTGTAGCTGTAGGACCTGGAAAAAGAAATGAATCTATGACAGTAAAGGAGGGTAATAAAGTATTGTATGGAAAATATTCAGGCACTGAATTGAGAATATACGGGAAAGATTACCTGATTATGCGTGAATCGGACATTTTTGCAATTATTTAAATTAAATTCTTGTGGCTAAAGATATAAAATTTGATGTAGGGGCCAGAGACAGATTGAAAACAGGTGTAGATATCCTAGCTAATGCTGTAAAAGTAACTTTAGGTCCGAAAGGAAGAAATGTAGTTTTCCAAAAATCTTTTGGAAGTCCTCACGTAACGAAAGATGGGGTTACTGTTGCAAAAGAAATTGAATTAGAAGATGCCATTGAAAACTTAGGGGCGCAGATGGTTAAAGAGGTTGCATCAAAAACCAACGATGTGGCTGGGGATGGAACTACGACAGCTACGGTATTAGCACAAGCTCTCATACGAGAGGGTTTAAAAAATGTTGCAGCTGGTGCAAATCCTATGGATTTGAAAAGAGGTATCGATAAAGCTGTGGAGGTAGTGGTAGAAAATCTAAAAAGTCAATCCCAAAAAGTAGGTGAAAAAGGAGAAAAAATTAAACAAGTAGCTTCTATATCTGCTAATAATGATGAAGAAATAGGTTCTTTAATAGCTAATGCTTTCGAAAAGGTAAAAAAAGAAGGGGTAATTACTGTAGAAGAGGCAAAAAGCATGGAAACCACTGTAGATGTTGTTGAAGGTATGCAATTTGACCGAGGATATCAATCTCCATATTTTGTTACTAATTCAGAAAAAATGGTGACTGAGCTAGATAATCCATACATACTTATCTACGATAAAAAGATATCTTCAATGAAAGATCTTATGCCGATATTAGAATCGGTAGCTCAATCTGGAAAACCTTTTTTAATCATTTCTGAAGAAGTTGAAGGGGAAGCTTTAGCCACTTTGGTTGTTAATAAGCTTAGAGGGATTTTAAAAGTAGCTGCTGTTAAAGCTCCAGGTTTTGGAGATCGTAGGGAAGCAATGCTTGAAGATCTTGCGATCCTCACTAGAGGAATACTGGTTTCTGAAAAAACTGGGCAAAAGCTTGAAGATGTGAAAATAGATATGCTAGGACGTGCAGAAAGAGTTACCATAGACAAAGACAATACAACTATTGTCAATGGATATGGAAATAAAGAAAGTATAAAAGGAAGGATTAATGAAATAAAAACTCAGATAGAGAATACCACTTCTGATTATGATAAAGAAAAACTTCAAGAACGTTTAGCTAAATTAGCAGGGGGGGTAGCCGTTCTTTACGTTGGAGCAGCTTCTGAAGTAGAAATGAAAGAGAAGAAAGATAGAGTAAATGATGCACTAAATGCTACTCGTGCAGCTGTAGAGGAAGGAATTGTAGCTGGAGGGGGGGTAGCTTTAGTAAGAGCTGTAAAAGCTCTTCAAAATATCCAAACTGATAATGTAGATCAAAATACAGGAGTTAAAATAGTTAAACGAGCTTTAGAAGAACCTTTACGTCAAATTGTTGCGAATGCTGGAGAAGAAGGATCAGTAGTAGTAGCAAAAGTGGCAGAGGGAATAGACGATTTTGGATATGATGCTAAGTCAGGTCAATATAAAAATATGATTAAGGCTGGAATAATCGATCCTACAAAGGTAACCCGCGTAGCATTGGAAAATGCTTCTTCAGTAGGTTCCATGCTTTTAACTACTGAATGTGTAGTTACAGAAATTAAAAAAGATGAACCTGCTACGCCACCTGGCGTAGGAATGGGAGGTGGAATGATTTAATATTATAACTTTTTAGCAAACTGCCAAGAATATTATCTATTATTGGGTATAATGTGAGACTATTATTCTTTTTAATTCCTTATTAAATTCAATAATTTTAAATTTATCATTTTTTTTAATTTTTTTTTCTAAAAAACGAGCTGGAGCAAAAGCTTCTACCAAAAATTTTTTTTGACTTCCTAATAGGATTGTTACTCCTTTATCAAAAACCTCTATCGGTACTCCGAAATGGAGACTATCCAAGACATATATTTTTTCATATAGATCCCATGTATTCTCCATAAGCTGTTTATGTCCTAAATTTATACGTCTATTATTAACATCTAAATTTAAGATAACCACCTCCATTTTATCTCCTTTTTTGCAAAATCCTGAAGGATGTTTTATCTTTTTGTACCAAGTAAGATCTTTAGACGATACGACCCCACTAATCCCTTTTTCCAATTCTACAAAAACCCCAAAATTAGCAAAACTGTGAATAATTCCAGTATGTTTTGAATTTATGGGATATTTATCGTAAATATTCATCCAAGGATCTGGAGTTATCCTTTTTATACTCAAATATATTTTTTTTTCTTTACGGTCTATTCCTGTAATTATAGCATCTACTTTATCCCCTATTTTTAGAAAATCTTGTGCAGAAAGAAGATGGAAATCCCAAGATATTTCACTCGTATGGATCAATCCTTCAATTCCAGGAAAAATTTCTACCAAAGCCCCATAATCAGACAGTAAAGTTACTACGCCCTTTACTTTATATCCAACCCCAATGTTAGGATCCAAGGCATCCCACGGATGGGGAAGTAGCTGTTTTAATCCAAGTTGAATTCTATTATTGGTATAATCGACATTTAGTACAACACATTTAACCTTTTGACCAATCTCTACTAACTCTGAAGGATGATCAATTCGATTCCATTTCATATCAGTAATATGAATCAAAGCATCTATTCCTCCTATTTTAGCAAAAACCCCGTAATTAGTAATATTTTTTACCGTACCTTCAACTACTTGCCCTTTTTCCATACAAGCGATTATCTCTTTTTTATGTTCTTCAATATCTCGCTCCATTAATATTTTATGAGAAACAACAATATTTTTCGTTTTTTTATTGATTTTGACTACTTTTACAGCAATAGGTTTTCCAACGAATTGGTCAAAATCTCGTATGGGCTTCACATTTATATGTGAACCAGGTAAAAAACATTCAATTTCTAGAGCTTTTACTAGCAATCCCCCTTTAGTTCTAGCTAATACTATTCCTAAAAGGATTTCATCTTTTTCATAACTAAAGTTAATACGTTCCCAATTTTTAAGAATTTTTGCTTTTTTATGGGAGAATATGCATTGACCTTTATAATCCATCTTCTCAATCATTACATCTACAATGCTCCCAATTTTTAGCTCTTGTTTTTTTTTAAATTCTCTTAAGGGAATCACCCCTTCAGATTTAAAACCAATATCCACTATTGCTTCTCTATTGGAAAGATGGGATATAACTCCTTTATATATTTTACATTCTTGAATATCTGGGATAGTTTCCGTATAGATTTTTTTTAAATTTACCTCTACACCTGTTATTTTTTTATTGTTTTTCATGGTTATTATTTTTATAAATTTTTAAAAAAACTAAAATAAGTATCTCCGTATTTCTTAGTCCCCCTATAATAGGGGAGACTCATAACAAAATAATTTTTCTTAGCTGAATGTTCCAAAATAATTAAACCATTTGTTTTAATACACCCATTTTTTTTCAAAACTAATTGAAACAATAACTCCAAATTACTATTCTCTATATGGTAAGGAGGATCAGCAAAAATTATATCGAAAGTAGGAATATTTTTATTAAAAAAATGAAAAGCGTTTTCACAAAATATTTGCATTTTCTTGGAAATTTTAAACTTCTTAGAAGTTTCCTTTATATACTTTGTGCAAAGGCAATTTACGTCAACGCAATAAACCATCAAAGCTCCTCGAGAAATAAATTCAAAACTAATACTTCCTGTTCCGCTGAATATATCTAGAACAAGAAGATTATTTTCTAAATAATTAGATAATACGTTGAATAAAGATTCTTTAGCTTTATCCATAGTCGGTCTAACGTAAATATTTTTAGGGGGATAAAATTTTCTACCTTTTAATTTTCCTGAAATAATTCGCATATTACGTTTCAATAGTAGCCACTGCAGCAATTTTATCCTTTTTAAGATTGATCAATCGGACTCCTTGCGTATTTCTCCCCATAACACGCATCACTGATACAGGTATGCGAAGGGTAATACCAGATTTATTAATAATCATTAAATCATTTTTATCAGTTACATTCTTAACAGCTATTAATTTTCCAGTTTTTTCAGTTATATTGATTGTTTTTATTCCCTTTCCAATTCTATCAGTTCTGCGATAAGTTCCTAAATTAGAACGTTTTCCATATCCATTTTCTGAAACTACCAATATATTTTCTTTTTCCTTCGGTTTAACGCAAACCACCCCAATAACAGAATCTTTATCATCGGCTAATGATATACTTTTAACTCCGTAAGAAGTTCTCCCCATTAAACGAATTTTTTTTTCAGAAAATCTAATAGATTTTCCACTTTTTTTTGCTATAAAAATGTCACTGTTTCCAGTTGTAAGTTTTGCTTCTATTAGAGAATCACCAGGTCGAATTATTGTTGCCTGTATTCCTCTTTTTCTAGGATGAGAATAGCTTTTAAGTGGGGTTCTTTTTACGATTCCTTTTTCTGTTACTAGAATTACGTAATGACTATTGATATAGTCAAAGTTCTTTAGATTTCCACTTAAAATATAAGCTTTAACTTGATCATCACTATCAAGTTCGATAAAATTTTGTATAGCTCTCCCCTTAGACGTTTTTGCACTTTCGGGTATATCAATCACCCTAAGCCAAAAACATTTTCCTTTTTTCGTAAATAAAAGCATATATGGCATATTTTGAGCTACGAGTAAGTGTTCCATAAAGTCCTTTTCATGAACACCAGCTCCAATATTTCCAATTACGCCTCTAGATTGACGTTTATACGCCGATAAAGTAGTGCGTTTTATATATCCTTTATGAGATAAAGTAAATACTCCAGTGATATCATCCACAAATTCCTCAGCGTTTCCTGAATAATCAATTTCAGTTCTCCGTTTATCGCTATATTTTTCTTTGATTTCTATTAGTTCACTTTTTATAAGTTGCAATCGCAGCATTTCCTTATTTAGGATATTGTTAAGTTTTTTTATAATTTTCTTCACCTCTTCATATTCTGATCTAATTTTGTTCCTTTCAAGGCTAGTAAAGCGATGCAAACGCATTTCCAGAATAGATCGTACTTGAATTTCTGAAAAATTGAATTCTTTTGTAAGTGCTTTTATAGCATCCTTTGGGTTTTTTGAATTACTCACCAGCTGAAAAACTAGATCAAAGCTATCTAAAGCAGTAATAAATCCTTTAAGGATATGAAGACGTTCTTTAGCATTACGTAGATCATGCCTGGAACGTCTCATAATAACATTATTTCTATGATCTACAAAATATTGAATAATCTCTTTAAGATTTAACTGAACAGGTTTTCCTTTAACTAAAGCAATATTGTTAACACTAAACGAAGTCTGAAGATCAGTGTATTTATAAAGTTTATTCAAAATTATTTGAGGTTCAGTCCCTTGCTTTAGCAAATATACAATACGCATTCCACGCCTATCTGATTCATCCCTAATCTGCGACAAGTTTTCTATTTTACCTTCTTTTACAAGATTTTTAGTTTTTTCTATCATGTCCTCCTTGTTCACTTGATATGGTATTTCGTCTACAATAAGGCATTTACGTCCTTGAATATCTTCAAAATGCACCCGAGCTCTTAGTAAAATACGACCTTTTCCTACGTGAAAAGCTTCTTTAACTCCTTGAGATCCATAAATAACCCCCCCTGTAGGGAAATCTGGCGCTTTAATATAATTAATTAATTCGTCAATACTAATATTTTTGTTATCAATGTATGCGCAAATAGCTTCAATGGATTCTTTCAAATTATGAGGTGCCATATTTGTAGCCATTCCAACTGCTATTCCAGAGGCTCCGTTAATAAGGAGATTCGGAATACGAGTAGGAAGGACGGTAGGCTCTTCCATTGAATCATCAAAGTTTAGTTGCATATCCACCGTTTCCTTTTCAATATCAACAAGCATATCTTCTGAAAAATTACTTAATCGAATTTCTGTATACCTCATTGCAGCTGGAGGATCGTTATCTAATGATCCGAAATTTCCTTGACCATCAATTAACGTATGGCGTAAAGACCAATATTGCGCCATACGAACAATAGCATCATAAACAGAACTATCACCATGTGGATGAAATTTCCCTAATACTTCCCCAACTATCCTAGCAGATTTTTTATATGCACTATTAGAGAGAACATTAAGTTTATACATTCCATAAAGCACACGTCTATGCACAGGCTTAAGCCCATCCCTTACGTCTGGTAGAGCTCTTGAAATAATTACTGACATCGAATAATCGATGTATGAAGATTTCATTTCATTTACTATATCAATAGGAATTACTCTACTCTTCAGATTCATTTTTAATCATATTTTACTAAACTTTTTAGTTGTTCCAAACTTTCTTGAATGATTACATCGCCTACTTTTTTATCGTAGTAACAATCTCCTATAGTTCTAAGAAGGGAAAAGCAAATTTTTCCTATCTCATTTTTTTTATCATTTAGCATTAAACTCCGAAGAGTTTCTGCGGTTTTTTGGTCAATTTCCTTTACTGGATAAGTATTCGAAAGATTTTTACTGATTTCATCATATTGTTTTTCTGTAAGGCAATTTATTTTCCAAGAAATCCAAGATTCGCAAATCATTCCAAAAGCAATTGCTTCTCCATGTGAAACAGGAGAATACCGATCAAGAAAAAAAGCTTCTAAAGCGTGGCCTATAGTGTGCCCAAAATTAAGAATTTTTCTTGATCCAAATTTCTCTTTTGGATCAATACGAACCATTCTGGTTTTTATAAGAATGGATCTTTCAATAAAAGATCTCCCAATTAAATTATTGGATAAAATATTTACTTCTTTCCAAAAAGAATAATCTGCAACTAGTCCATATTTAAAGATTTCTGCCATTCCTGATTTTAACTCCCTTTTTCCTAAAGTTTTTAGATAATTAAGATCAATTAAAACTAATTCCGCTTCTTTGAAAATACCAATTTCATTTTTTACTCCGTTAAAATCAATCCCAGTTTTGCCTCCTATAGAAGCATCTACCATAGAAAGAAGGGTTGTTGGAACATTTAAAAAACTTATTCCTCTTTTGAAAACTGAAGCTGAAAACCCCCCCATATCAGTAATAACACCACCACCAAGATTAATAAGAAGACTCTTTCTATCGGCATTTTGTTTTTCAAATTCTTTCCAAATTTTTATACAATTCTGTATATTTTTTTCTTTTTCGCCAGTAGGTACCTCTACAATTTTAGCTGTTCTTAAAAATGTTACGCGATTATACAAATATGGAAGACAATATTCTCTTGTATTTGAATCAACCAAAATAAAAATATTCGATAGATCCCTTTTATGGGAAAAAATATGCAATTGTTTGTATGCCTCTTCCCCAAAAAACACAGATGAGGGGAGTATAGAGATATTTTTCACGTTTGTTATGGCTTTATACTATATTTTTTCATTTAAATATGAAATGTAAGTAACAGAGAAAATTCTTTTTATTTTTGTTTAATAAATATTTGCATATTCATATTACGTTTTTTATGGGGGTAAATATATTGGTAAATTGTATGGTTAAAGATTCTAATGGTAGACAGATAGAGAAACTTCTAATGTTATTTGGGCAATCGTGCACTAATAGATGGTTTTGATTCTTACAAAATAGAAAAGGTATTAGTGGATTCTTTCAATCGTGTATTCCTCAGCCTGCTATCCTTGGTATAAGGTAAAGAAATGCATCCTAAAGATATGGAAGCTGTTTACTAAATTTAGTGTCACTCTATGAAGTTGGAAGGAATAGAATGATAACTTTAACAAGTTGGATCATTCATAGAAGTCTTATTATTAATAGCGGAGAGAAAGGGATTCGAACCCTTGACACATAAAGTGAACATACTTTCCAAGCATGCGCCTTTAACCCCTCGGCCACCTCTCCTTCTTTAAAATTCTGCGTTTCCAGGTGTTCTGGGATAGGGAACGACGTCACGAATATTCCTCATTCCTGTAACAAATTGAGTAAATCTGTCAAATCCCATACCGAACCCTGAATGTGGGGCTGATCCAAAACGCCTCGTATCCAGATACCACCATAAATTTTTTTTATTAATTCCACAATCTCCCATACGCTGTGCTAAGATTTCATAACGATCTTCTCTTTGAGAACCCCCTATTATTTCTCCAATAATGGGAAATAAAATATCCATAGCACTAACAGTTCTTTCATCATCATTCAACCGCATATAAAAAGGTTTAACTATTTTTGGATAGTTAAATAAGATTAATGGGGATTTAAAATACTTATCGGTTAAATACCTTTCATGTTCTGAAAGTAAATCCATGCCCCATTGAATGGGGCATGTAAATTTTCTATTGCTTTTTTTAAGTATTTTTATAGCTTCAGTATAACTGAGTTTTTTAAAAGGAAGCATCAATGCTATACTCAATTGATCTAAAAGCGATTTATTTTTCTGTTTTTCTTCAAAAGAATGATATATTTCTAGATATTGCAGGTCTTCTTTGCAATTTTCGCATATATGCGAAATGAGATATTTTAAAAACATCTCAGCTAAGGTCATACTATCTTTAAGTGTGCAAAAAGCTATTTCTGGTTCAACCATCCAAAATTCAGCTAAATGTCTAGGCGTGTTAGAATTTTCTGCTCGGAAAGTTGGGCCAAAAGTATAAACCTTTCCAAAAGCTAAAGCAGCTGTTTCTGCTTCTAATTGACCTGATACAGTTAGATAAGCTTGTTTACCAAAAAAATCATTTGATACACTAAACATTTTTCCAGCACCTTCAGCATCAGCTGAAGTGATGATAGGAGTATGAATGTAAAAAAAATCGTTTTGGTGAAAAAATTCATGTACAGAAAAAGAAAGATGATGGCGTATTCGCATAATAGCACCAAAAAGATTTGTGCGAAATCTCAGATGAGATTGTTCCCTAAGTTTTTCCAAACTATGGATCTTTGGTTGCAAAATAGTTTCTAGTATATCCTCCTTTTTAGCTTCTCCGCATATTTCAATTTCTTCCGTAGATATTTCAATAAACTGTTCTTTTCCAGGACTCTTAACGAGTCTCCCTTTTACTTTAAGGGAAGTTCCTATGTTCATTTTTCTCAAAAAAGATTCATTAAAGGATGATCTCTCTATGAGAATCTGCAAATTTTTTATAGATGAACCGTCATTGAGTATAATGAATCTCTTATTTCTAAAACTCCGTATCCATCCTTTTGTTCGGATTTTATTAGAAATATTTTCTTTACTTAGAATTTCTTTTACACTAGATATTTTCATTATCTGAATAAAAATGCATTAAATGCTCATAATTTCCTTTTCTTTTATTGTGTAGAGATCTTCCACTTTTTTCATGTATTCATTAGTTATTTTTTGAATCCTTTCTTCGGCACTTTTCATATTGTCTTTAGAAATACCTTCTAATTTTTTAAGATTTTTGTGTACCTCCTTTCGTAGATTTCTGATTCTAACTTTAATAGTTTCCAACTCAGCTTTTGTTTTCTTTACGAGATTTTTCCTGCCATCTTCAGTTATCCTAGACAAACGAATTAGTATATTTTCCCCATTGTTTATTGGGGAATAATTAGCATTAATTATGGATTTTTCTATAAATGAAAGCATAGAACGATCCCAAGGTTGAATTTTTAGTGTCATTGAATCTGGAGAACTTACATTAGCTATTTTTTTAAGAGGAATCATTTTTCCGTTACATTCAATTTTTACGCCTTCTAAGAGAATTGGGTTAGAGTTGCCTGAACGGATTCTAACAAAGACCATCTTTAGGTATTCTAGAGATTTTTCCATATTTTTTTCTCCAGATTTTATGATTAAATCTAATTTTTCCATATTTTAAATTTATTGATAGATCATTTGAATAATTTTGCCAATATTATTATAACGGCCCATAGTATAATAATGAATTATTTCTACTCCAGAATCTTTTAATTCTTTAGATTGTTTTAGCCCCCATTCTATTCCTATTTTTTCTATATATTTTTCGTTTTTAGCTTCTTTTACAAGCTCATTTGGAAGAGCTACATAAAAATTATATGGCAAACGTTTTAAATGATATTTGCAGTATATTGGTTTAATACCTGGAATTATTGGTAAGGATATACCTTTCTCTCTGCAGATTTTGACAAATTCAAAATATTTTTTGTTCTCAAAAAACATTTGAGTTATTATATAATTAGCCCCAGCTTCAATTTTTTTATTTAGATAATGTAAATCCATTTCTGGATTAGGAGATTCAAAATGTTTTTCAATATATCCAGCTACTCCAAGACATAAATCAAATGTTTTACTATTTATAGTATCAGGTACTTGCTTCAGTAAATCCAGGGCATATAATTTTTTTTTACCCACTTTTTCGCAGTTGATAGAATCGCCTCTTAGGCAGAATAAATTTTCTATTCCCATAAACTGGAGGTTCATAAAAGTATCTTCGATGTTATTCTTGTAAAATACAGAAGAAAGCAAATGAGGGACAGTTTCAACATTATATTTTTTCGTTACAGCAGCACAACTCCCTATAGTTCCTTGCCTACTTTTTCTAAAACACTCAGAACGATGATAGGTAATATTGATAAAGGGTGGATAAAATTCCATTAAAGAATCTAAAGTATCGAAAACAATTTCTATTGATCCCTTAAAGAGAGGAGGAAGTATTTCAAAGGAAAATAATGTTTTTTTAGTTCTGGTAATATGTTCAATTACTTTCATTTTTTAATAACTTCAAAATCTGTATAAGGTATTAGCTCCTTAGGTAGGGTAATATATTCTTTTTTTTGATTATTCTCCATCAAAGCAGCTAAAACTCTTGGTAGTGCAAAAGCACTACCATTTAAGGTATGACAAAGTGTTTTTTTTCCTTCATCTGTTCTATATCGAAGTTGAAGACGAGTACTTTGATAATCTGTGCAATTAGATAAAGAGCTTACTTCTACCCATCTATGCTGGACTGCTGAATAAATTTCAAAATCATAAGTTATTGAAGCGGTGATTCCCATATTCCCCCCGCAAAGTCTTAACACACGAAAAGGTAGTTCTAAACTTCTTAAAAGTATTAGAAGATGTTCTTTCATTTCTTCAAAAGCATAATTTGACTTTTTAGGTTCAGTAATTTGTATAATTTCCACTTTATGAAATTGATGGATCCTGTTTAAGCCTCGAACTAGATTTCCATAAGATCCAGCTTCTCTCCTAAAACAAGGAGTATAAGTGGCTGCTTTAATGGGTAGTTGTTTTTTTTCCAATATTTTATTTCTAAAAATGTTCATTAAAGGAACTTCTCCAGTTGGTATTAAGTAAAGATCGTCCATTGGAATATGGTACATTTGGACTTCTTTATCTGGAAGTTGGCCAGTACTTCGTACACTTATTTCGTTCACAAGGTAAGGAAGCTCATATTCAAAATACCCAGATTCTGTGTTTTTATCTAGAAAGTATTTAATTAACCCACGCTGTAATAGTGCCCCTTGTCCTAAATAAATAGGGAATCCTTTTTGGCTAATCTTTGTTCCAGTTTCAAAATCGAAAATTCTAAATTTTTTTTCCAAATTCCAGTGTGGAAGAGATGATTCACTCAGAGTTGGAAAATCTCCATATTGATAAATAAGTTCATTATCTTCTTTTGATTTACCTATTTTAACGCATTCGTCAGGAATGTTGGGAATTTGCAAGAGTTTTTCTGAAAGTTTTTCAAAAATATCTACCAATTTGTATCTTAGATACTTAATTTCTTTTTTTAATTTCAACTCAACTGAGTTTATTTTATAAAATTTATCTAAATTTTTAGATTTAGATAAAAGATGTTCTAATTTTATTTGTAATTTTTTTTTTTTTTCGTCCAAAATTAATACTTCATTAAGTAGATCAGTTTTAGTAAAAAATCGTTTATTCAGTCCAATAAAGACCTTTTTTTTATATTCTCTAATGAAAGAAGTTCGTAACATTTGTTTATATTATTGAGCATGTCGTTACATAGCAATTTAATTTATCATAGATAAAAAAATGTCTAAAATTTGTCAAATAACAGGAAAACGATTGATTATAGGAAATAGGGTTTCTCATTCCAATAAAAAGACGAAGCGTTATTTCAGTATTAACATAAGTAAGAAGAGATTTTTCCTAACATCTGAGGATCGTTGGATTACTCTGAAAGTTTCAGCTTCAGGGATAAAGACCATAAATAAGGTGGGTATAGAGAAAGCTTTGAAAAAAAAAACGTAAGGTGTCTAAAAAAAAATCTAATAGGATCCAAGTGATCCTTGAGTGTATGGAGCATAGAAGAAGTAATATTCCTGGAATATCTCGTTATATAACGATGAAAAATAGGAAGAATACGCTTAATAGAATGGAATTAAAAAAATATAATCCCATTCTTAGAAGACATACTATACACAAAGAGATAAAGTAATCTCATTATGAAAAAAAAAAAGTGCAAGGTAATTATTTTTTTTAAATCTTCTAAAACGAAAGCTTATTCTTTCGAAGAAAGGATCCTTGATGCGGATCAAGTGAGCATTTTCTTGGATGATAAAAAACGAGAAAATACAAAATAAAAATAAATATGAGTATTTATGGAAATTTATTCTCATCTGCAAAAAATCTTTTAAATAGAGGCCTATAAAACTAGGATTCTTTTTTTTTTCTAATTTGGAAAAAATTATAATAGGAAAATCTAAGATAGAGGAAAAATTCCTAGAGTAGGTGTTGATTTATTCTGATGTTGGAGTAAAGACTAGTCTAAAAATCATTTAAAATATAAAAAATATCGCAGAAAAAGATAAATACTTGAACCTTGAAGACATTCAAGGTCTTCCTTAAGGAAGAAGTCTATTTGCTTTTGTAAGAAAAAGAAATTCCTAGCAAAGGGTCATTATGATTGTTGGGAGTGTTCAATTACTGGAAAATTAGCCTGGAAGTTTAAAAAATCCAGGCTTAAGATTTGTCAGATCGTGCAGAAGTTCCTTTAATAAAACATAATATGGGATCTGATCCAGCTTCAGTAGCTTTTGATACGCTCAGCTAAATATAGAAAGGATGATCTAGTTTTAATAAATACGGCAGTACGGTTGCATAATAAAGTAAATCTTCTGAAAGAGCTTTCTAAAATTAAACGAGTTATGCAAAAATTGATTCCTAAAGCTCCACAGTAGGTAATGCTAGTCTTAGATGGAACTATCGGACAGAATTCTTTTGAACAAGTGTACTGGAGTTTATTCTTTAGCAATCACAAAACTAGATGGCTCTGCTAAGGGAGGAATTTTTGATTAAGATACCGATAAAGTATCTTGGAATAGGAGAGGGACAACCTTTCGATAGAGATTTGTTTATTGATTCACTTTTCAATAAAGAATATTAGTTGTCCTAATCCTAATAATAAGGAAAAAATTAGAGTAATTATAGACACTTTATTAAATTCAGAAGAAAATTTTTTCTCTTCTTTCGTTAGAATAACTTTTTTAATATGAATTTCCATAGGAAAAAATAATCTTAAAAAGATAAATTGATAGATATTCCTAGGATTTTTTTTTCATTAACTTTAAGCCTCAAGGCTCCAAAAACTATTAAAGTATGGTATATTTTAGCTACTAATCTTGCTGCTAAAGTATTCTTACCATTTTTTATATCACTTTTTATATCTATTATTTAAGTTTAGAACTTCCATACTTAAAAGACCTACAGAGGCAGCAGGTAGAAAAAGATCATATTCAAAATATATGAGAAGATAGATAAAAAGTTCCATTAACGTAACTAATCCAAAAAAAATTAACACAGAGACATTTACCACATATTGATAAGGGCCTATAGTGTATTTTATTGCTCCTACATTACCAAAAATGGTAAAAGATTGGGATCTTAAAATTGAAGAATAAATAATAGATATAAAAATTAATAAGTAGATATACTTTATCATTTTTTGCATAACTATTTTTTATCCACGTAGTCATTAGAAAAATTGTGATAGCTGACCAAAAAAAACTTTACACTTAGCTTTCCTCCTACCTAAAGGTAGGATCAAATCTTTCATAGCTTAAATAGTTAAGTGACCTCGGAGGGACTTGAACCCCCAAACCTTCTGATCCGTATTCAGATGCTCTCTCCAAATTAAGCTACGAGGCCTCGTAGCTTAAAGTATAATAAAAAATTCATATTGATGCAAGTTTTAGATAAACCTAGAATAATAAATGTTCTTCCTCTTATGATAGGAGATAGTAAGGCAAGAGTAATGCTTTATTTTGTATAAATCATAGATACTACTAATAGTAAATATGTTACCAATTCTATAACATCTATTTTTAAAAAATTTACACTTCTATAAGCCGTAGAATACGGAGCTGTAATGATTCACGATTCATCTGTAGGTGAGGTTAGTCGTTTAAAACGACCATTTAAAAATAAAAATTATTTTCTCTTTTAAAAGATAAGGGAATTAATTTATTTATCACATAGATTTACGTTTTATTAGTATCTATCTTTAATGGCCCTATACAATTTTTTTTCATCTCGAAGAGATCAAAAATTCGTTACTTTGCATTTTTATTTTTTTATTCGGGTAGACAGTTCCAAAGAAGCTTCTTTGGAAAAGTGCATAGAATTAATCAATATAGGTAAAAAAATCAATAAATATGAAATTAACTACATTTCTTAAAGAAGGAGAATCTATCGATAAAGCTTTAAAAAAGTACAAAAAAAAGATTGAAAAGATTCATCTTCTGAAAGAGATAAGGGATCGGAAATACTATATAAAGCCTTCTTCTATACGAAGAAGTGAAATAAACAGAGCTAAATATAGGGAGTATTTGAGGTGTAAACGAGAGGAATAATATGATTAATAAAGAAACTATAGCAGCTCCAGCTACATCAAGTGGGGCTCTTTTTCTAGTTAGGATATCTGGAAAAGAATCTATCGATATAGTAGAAAATATTTTTAGACCAGTTAATTCAAGAAAAATTTTGAGAAATCAAAAATCTCATAGTGTCCATTTAGGATATTTATCAAATAATGGCAAGGATTTAGATAAAGTGTTAGTTTCTTTATTCAGGTCTCCACATTCCTACACAGGGGAAGATATGGTAGAAATTTCTTGTCATGGATCTTCTTATATACGAGATAAGCTTTTACAGTTGCTTCTAGAAAAAGGAGCTAGAATGGCTCGTCCTGGAGAATTTACTATGCGAGCTTTTATAAATGGAAAAATGGATCTATCTCAGGCAGAAGCTGTCGCAGATCTTATTTCTGCAGAATCTGAGTCCTCTCATCGAATTGCTATGATGCAGATGAGAGGAGGCATTTTTCCTCTTATTAAAGAGTTGCGTAAAGAACTTCTTCAATTCGCTTCTATTATTGAGCTGGAGTTGGATTTTTCTGAAGAAAATGTAGAATTTTCCAGTAAGGAAGATCTATATAAGCTTTTGGATAAGCTTGAAAATAAATTAAAAGGTTTGATTGATTCTTTTTCCTTAGGAAATGCTATAAAGCAGGGAGTTTCTGTCGTGCTAGTTGGGGCTCCAAACTCTGGAAAATCCACATTGTTTAATGCTCTATTGAAGGAAAATAGATCTATAGTTTCAAAAATTCCAGGAACTACACGTGACGTTATTGAAGAGAGTCTTATTTTAGATGGGATCCGTTTTAGGTTTATAGACACTGCGGGCATAAGACAAACAGAGGATGATATTGAGAAAATAAGTATTCAAAAAACTATTGAAATAGTTAGTAAATCACAATTGATTATTTATCTTTTTGACGCAACTTCTTTTGAAGAAGAAAGAATCCTTAATGATATTTCTAAAATTAGAGCTTCTAGAATCTTTATTGTGGCTAATAAGATTGATATAGTTAATAAGATTGATCTAAAGATGATTGATCTTTCTTATTTTTTCCAAATATCTGCTAAATTAGGGATAGGGATTAATGGATTGAAGAATGCTCTGTCTAATTTTGTATCTAGTAAAATTTTAGATCAAAAGATGGTGATTTCACAATGGAGGCATTATGAAGCATTTATAGGAACTTTGGACTCTATTTATGAAATACGAAAAGGTCTTGAACTAGGTCTTTCAGAAGACCTTGTAGCAATGGACATTCGTCAGGCTTTACATTTTTTAGGAGAAGTGACAGGAGATGTCAGTCCAGATAATTTATTGGAAAACATTTTTTCAAAATTTTGTATAGGGAAATAATAGATCATAAAATAAAAAAGCATTTGCTTATGCAAAGTCTTATAAAATACGTGCAAGAAAAATATGTAATAAAGGAAAGAAAATTCCCAGTTTTCCAATCAGGTGATACTATTACAGTTCACTATGAAGTTATTGAAGGAGAAAAGAATAGAACTCAGTCTTTTAAGGGGGTAGTTATTCAGAAAAAAGGAAAAAAATTTGTAAAAACCTTTACTCTTCGTAAAAAGAGTGGGGATATTGGTATAGAGCGAATATTTATGATAAATCAACCGTCAATTAAAAAAATTGAAATAAACAAAAAAGGTAAAGTGAGAAGATCTAGGATTTATTATTTACGAAACCTAAAAGGAAAGAAAATTAAAGAAAAAAGGTAATCATAAAGAGACTTTATATTCCCTTAAAGCTTCATTTAAAGAGGTTTTTTTATCGGTGCTCTCTTTTCTCTTTCCAAGAATTAGAGCACATGGAATATGATAAATACCTGCAGCAGGTAATTCCTTAGGATAAGATCCAGGAATTACCACAGAACGAGATGGAATGATTCCTTTCATTAGTTTGGATTGAGATTTTGTAACATCGAAAATTTTAGTGGATGAGGTCAAAACTACATTAGCTCCTAAAACAGCTTCTTTCTTTATATGGACTCCTTCAACTACAATACATCTTGAACCGACAAAGACATCATCTTCAATAATTACTGGTGATTTATGAATAGGTTCTAAAACGCCTCCTATCCCGACTCCTCCACTAATATGGACCCTTTCCCCAATTTGAGCACAACTCCCTATAGTGGCCCAAGTATCTATCATAGTAGATGCTCCAATATAAGCTCCAATATTTACATAGGAAGGCATTAGCACAACTCCAGAAGAGATATAAGATCCATATCGTGCAATAGCTGGAGGGACCACTCTAATATTTTTTTCTCTATATCTCCCCTTTAATGGTATTTTATCATTAAATTCTAAATTTACTGATTTAAATACTTCCATTTTTTGGATCCAAAAAAACATTAATATGGATTTTTTTATCCATTCGTTAACCTTCCATGTTTCTGGGTTTAATGGCTCAGATACTCTAAGAGTTCCTTGATCAAGTTTTTCAATTATTTCAAAAACAACATTTTTCACAGAATCTTCTTTCCATGATTTATTATCAATCCAGTTTTCCTCTATTACCTTTTTAAATCTTTTTTTCATTAAAATGTCAAAAATATTAGGAATAGATTATGGGGTGAAAAGGACTGGAATATCCATTACGGATGAGTTTAATTTTATTGCTTGCGGGTTAACTACAGTCCCAACAAAAAAGTTATTTTACTTCTTAAACGAATATTTAAAGAAAGAATCTATAAAAAAAATTGTTATAGGTCTTCCTAGACAAGAATTCTCTTTGGAAAGAGTTATTCAAAAATTTATTAATGATTTTAGAAAAAAACATTCTGAAGAACTTACAATAGTTCGTATTGACGAATGTTTTACTTCAAAATTAGCTAAATATGCACTTGCAAAAAGTTATCTAAAAAAGAAAAAAAGAATGGATAAATCTATTGTAGATAAAATAAGTGCTGCAATTATTTTGCAGTCTTTTCTAGATAGAGAAAGATTAATCTCTAATAAATTAGATGATGATTCTCCCAATCATACTTTACGGTAATCCTATCTTGAGAAGAAAATGTAAAGAT
Organism: Blattabacteriaceae bacterium; assembly: GCA_036390115.1. Taxonomy (NCBI): domain Bacteria; kingdom Pseudomonadati; phylum Bacteroidota; class Flavobacteriia; order Flavobacteriales; family Blattabacteriaceae; species Blattabacteriaceae bacterium. The sequence continues at coordinate 156,153 of DASWCM010000003.1, forward strand.
ATAAACCCCCATTATCCTTTTTTAAAAAAAATGATTGAAGATATGTTTGAAACGATGGATAAAGCAGAAGGTATAGGCTTAGCTGCACCTCAAATTGGGCAGAATGTTCGATTATTTATTATCGATACTAAAGTTTTCATAAACTCTAAAGTTTTAAATAAATATGGTAAAAATTATAAATACCAAGAAGGCTGTTTAAGCATCCCATCTCTCTTTGAAGAGATAGAAAGACCCTCACATATAGAAATTGAGTATTTTGACGAACATTGGATAAAACATAAAGAAATTTTAGATGGCTTAAACTCCAGAGTAATTCAACATGAATATGATCATATTGAAGGTAAACTATTTATCGATTATCTTGCCCCTATAAAAATGGGATTACTAAAAAATAAGCTAAAAGAAATCTATCTAGGTAAAGTAAAAACAAAATATAAAATAATGAAGTAAAATTATTCACTTCTTCTATAAGTTACAGATTCTACTATTTCCTTAAAAACTTCAGGAAAATTAGTCGCTAAATCAGATAGTACTTTTCGGTTTAATCCAATATTTACCTTCTTTATTTTATTCATAAAACTTGAATAAGATACCCCATGAATACGAACCCCTGCATTTATACGCTGTATCCACAAAGATCTAAAAAATCTCTTTTTTTTTTTTCTACCTGTATAAGCATATTGAAGAGCCCTTTCTACAGCATTTTTAGCTACAGTATACACTTTACTTCTAGCTCCATAATAACCTTTTGCTAAATTTAAAATTTTTTTTCTTCTATTTCTAGAAGCTACAGAATTTACTGATCTTGCCATAGTTTTACGGCAAAAGTTGCCTTTTGATATTTTTAAAATCTGCCCGGTTTACTAACGTAAACTGGGTCAGTCTTTTTTTTCTTTTAGGTGTTTTTTTAGTTAGAATGTGATTTTTAAATGCATGCTTTCTCTTAATATTTCCATTATATGTTAACTGGAAGCGTTTTTTGGCACCTGATTTACTTTTCAATTTTGGCATACTAAATTTTTATTTAGGAGATAGAATTATAAACATTCGTTTACCCTCCGTTCTTATTGCTTGTTCTATCCGTCCAAATGGACTCAAAACATCAACAAATCTATTGATCATTTCCTCGCCCTTCCCTTTATGGAGAATAGTCCTACCCTTAAAGAATAGAGAAACTTTAACTCTTTCTTTCGATTTCAAAAATCTTTCAGCACTTTTTATCTTGAATTCTAGATCATGGGAACTGGTTTGAACCCCAAAGCGGATTTCCTTTATGATCCGTTTTTTATCTCTATTTAACTGCTTTTTCTTTTTCTTTTGTTCGTATAAAAACTTTTTATAACTTAGAATCCTACAAACTGGGGGCCTTGATACTGAATCAACTTCAACAAGATCTAACTCTTGCTCTTTAGCTATTTTTAGAGCTTCTAAAATAGGAAGAACCCCTCCCCCACTTCCATCTTCACTAATTAACCTAACCTCTTTTGAGTAAATATGCTCATTAATTGGGTGAAGATTTTTTTTATTATTAATCCTATTACTTTTTTTCTTATAAAATTTTCTATGCAATATTTAAATATTTTTAAAAAAATTAATTTCTTTTCTTAGAAAGTCTAGAAAGAGACTTATCGAAATAGATCCCAAATTTCCTATTATATGTCGGCGTATAGAGATGATACCTTTTTCTTGTTCAAAATCTCCAATTACTCCTAAAATAGGTATTTTATAGTTCTCTGCGTCTCTAATTTTTTTTGATATATTTTCATTTCTCTCATCCAAGAGAGCCCTAACACCATAAATATATAGCAAATCTAAAACTTTTTTTGCAAATTTAAGATTTTTTTTTTTATTGTTAGCAACATAACTTGGGTTGGTGCAAGCCAAAGTGGTAGATTTCCTACCGTGTGTTCCAAAAGAATAGCTGAAAATCTCTCCAAAGAACCAAAATGTGCACGATGAATTATAACTGGTCGATGAAACTTATTATCTATTCCTTTATAAGATAAATCAAAACATTCAGGTAGATTGTAGTCCACTTGGATGGTACCTAATTGCCAATTTCTACCTAGAGAATCTTTAACCATAAAATCTAGTTTAGGTCCATAGAAAGCTGCTTCTCCATATGCTAAAATAGTTTTTAAGTTTTTCATTCTTGAAGAGTGAATAATAGCTTCTTCTGATTTTTTCCAATTTTCTTCAGAACCTATATAAGAATTTCTCTTGTCTCTTAGAGATATTTTTGCCGTATATTCTTTAAATCCAAAGACCCTAAATACATAAAAGATCATATCAATCACTTTTTGAATTTCAACTGACAACTGATTTTGTGTGCAAAATATGTGTGCATCATCTTGAGTAAAGGATCTAGTACGAGAAATCCCATGTAACTCTCCGCTTTTTTCATAACGATATACCGTACCGAATTCAGCTAAACGTTTTGGCAAATCTCTGTATGAGAATTTTTTATTTCGATAAATTTCACAGTGATGTGGACAATTCATTGGCCTTAAAAGAAATTCCTCTTCTTTATTAGGAGTCCTTATTGGTTTAAAAGAATTTTTTCCATACTTTTTCCAGTGCCCTGAAGTTTCATAAAGTATTTTATGCCCAATATGGGGCGTGGTCACCATTTCATACCCAGATTTTTTTTGCAACTTTATTAGAAAATTTTCCATAAGTTTAAGTAAGTCAGTACCTTTAGGAAGCCATAATGGCAATCCAAGTCCTACCCGTTCAGAAAAAATAAATAAACCAAGTTCTTTACCTAATTTCCTATGATCACGCTTTTTAGTTTCCTCCAAAATAAGAAGATACTCTTCTAAATATTCTTTTCTAGGGAAAGAAATACCGTAAATACGGGTAAGCTGTTCATTTACCTTCCAATAGGATCCTGATGTATTGATAATTTTTACTGATTTTATCAATCCAGTATGCGGAATATGTACGCCCAGGCATAAATCTGTGAAATCTCCATAAGTGCAAAAAGTAATAACTTGAAAACTTTCGATTAATTCAATTTTATATTTGTTTCCTTCATAATGTTTTATAGCTTCATTTTTTGAAAATGTATCACTTTTAAAAGTGTTTGATTTTAGAGCGTTTTCCAGAATTTTTTTCTCAATCTTATGGAAATCTTTTAAATGAGCTTCTCCAAAATCTATATCATAGTAAAACCCATTATCAATGGGATTACCAATATGTAAATTTGCTTTAGGATAAAAATTTAAAAGAGCTTGAGTTAACAAATGAGCTGAAGAATGCCAAAAAGCCTTTTTACCTAGGGCATTATCCCATGTATAAAAAGATAATTCAGAATCTTCGAAGATTTCTATATCAAATTCAACTTGTTGTCCGTTAAGACTGGCTGATAAAACTCTTTTTGAAAAACTGTGACTAATACCTTTAATTATTTTAGCGGGAGTTATTCCTTTGGAATACTTTCTAACCTTTCCATAAGTAAAACGAATCATCATATTTTTCGAATTATTTTCTTTATATACTGAAATTTTTCAAAAGATCATCTACTTCTTCGATAGAATTTCCAGATCCTTTGGAAATACGAATATTGCGATTTTCATTTATGAGTTATGGATTTTTACGTTCTTTTTCCGACATAGAGTATATAATTGATTCGGTCTTTATCCCCTTTTAAGTCAATTTAATGAAAAATATTTCCCATACCCATCACATATTTTTAACCTTATGAATTTGACTTAAAAAATCATTAAGATCAAATTTATTTTGATCAATCTTCCTTCTTATGCTTGTTCTTTACTAAATTACTCATTAACTTTTTACACCATAGAGATTACATCCTCCATTACAAGGAGGCTTTTCGCTATTATAGCAGTATAGAAAATATCTAAATACTCTTACAGTTCCAATAAACTTTATTGGCTTTTTATAAATGGAACAAACTGTGAGTATAGCATCATACTCCGTTAAAATACAGTACATCTTTAAAATTTTTTGCAGTATTAGCAGAATCTTGTCCATTCATAGCATCTACAATAAAAAGGCTTTCGGATGGACGAATCGCTTTATAAATACGCTCCATTTCATCCATCATTACTTTCAATCTTCCAGCTGGATCAATAATTAGCACGTCATAATTACCTTCTTTAGCAAAAGCGACAGACTATCCAAGAACTTTTATTTTCTGAATAGCTGCTGGTCTGTTGTCGATAGAAGTGTTTTTTTTCTTTTTTTTCTAACTTCCATTATACTTTATTAAACAACTCTAAGTAATTCTCATCTTTACAATTAAGAATAAAATATTCAAAAATATCTGTGTTAATACAGAATTTCCAACTTATTTTCCTACCCTAATTTGGTGTACTTAATTTCTTGCCTTAAATAAGTAATATTGTAGCATTGATGTAGAGCTTTTCTATTTTTCAGATAAAAATTAGTTTATCAATAACATAAAAGATTCTATGTAGTGTAGGCATTTAAAATCTGGGGCTTTTTATTTTTCTGAATATTTCAAGTACTTTTTGTCCAATTTCTGAAGGAGAAACTACTATATGTATTCCGCATTTTATCATTATTTTTATTTTGGATTTAGCAGTATCTTCTTCTCCCCCAACAATAGCTCCAGCATGTCCCATGATTCTTCCTTTTGGAGCTGTTTGGCCAGCTATGAACCCAATAACAGGTTTCTTATTACCTATTTCTCTAACCCCTATCGCAGCGTCTTTTTCCATTTTTCCCCCAATTTCCCCTATAATAACAATCACTTCGGTTTCATCATCTTCCATAAATAACGAAACAATTTCTTGCATACTGCTACCAATAATAGGATCTCCCCCAACTCCAACAGCTGTTGATATTCCAAGTCCAGATGCCACTATTTGATCAGCTGCTTCATAAGTTAGCGTTCCAGATTTTGACACTATCCCAATAGTACCTCTCTCAAAAATAAATCCAGGCATAATTCCTACTTTGGATTCTCCAACTGTTATTACACCTGGACAATTTGGTCCAATTAGTCTAGATTTTTTAAGGTATCTTTTCACCTTAATCATATCAGAAATAGGAATCCCTTCCGTAATACAAACAATAAGGGAAATATTAGATTCTGCCGCCTCCATAATAGCATCAACTGCAAATGCAGCTGGAACAAAAATAACACTAACATCTGCGTTAGTTTCTCTAACAGCTTTCTCCACTGTATCAAATACAGGTATCCCTAGATGTTTTTCTCCCCCTTTTCCTGGAGTCACTCCCCCAACAATAGAACTTCCATATGCAAGCATTTGCTCAGAATGAAAGCTTCCTTCTTTTCCCGTGAATCCTTGTATAATAATTCTAGAATTTTTATTAACTAGTATGCTCATAATTTCTCCTTTCTTAAAGGTTAAGTAACCATTAATATTTTACTTAATAACTAAGTTATTAAAAACGTATTACATACGATTTTTTTAAAGAGTTTAGGGTTATTTTCTTTGGGAGTTATTTTAGGATTGATTCTCATGTAAAGAGTTTTGAATGATCTAAGCTTTTCCAGCGTGGAAAAATAAAGTACCAGAAAATAAATAGGGATAAAACTGCAATAATTCAAAGTGTGAAAAAATATGAAAAGAACATATCAACCTTCTAGAATAAAAAGAGCCAATAAACATGGTTTTCTGAAAAGAATGAGTACTAAAAGTAGTAAAAAAGTATTGAAAAGAAGAAGATCAAAAGGGAGGAAAATATTAGTTTAAAGTTATCCTTTTCAGAGATTTTTTATTACTTTTTAATTTTTGTGGTATGTTTTGGAATTTTTTTCTAATTTGGAAAAAACTCTTAAGTTGGAGAGTTATAGGATACTTGTTCGAAAGTTTATCCATTTTACTTGGAGCTTTTCTAAAAATTTTAACGTTTAATAACAAATTTGATAAAACAAAATCCTCTGTTTTAAGGAATTACAACCTACTATTTTTCCTATCAATAATTTTCATATTCCCCCCTTTGAAAAATTTTGGGTATAAACTCCTAACTGTATCTGCAATTTTGATATTAGTATATCAAAAGTTTTTTATTGACTTTTCTAGTAGCATTTCTCTTTTAATATCTCAACCTTTTCGGTTTGGGGATTACTTTGAAACATCAAAAGGTTTTTCTGGATATGTTCAGGAAATAACATTAAGACACACAGTTATAAGAACTGTAAATAATAATAAAATTGTTTTTCCTGTTAGAACTCTAAACGAAGAGTTTATTATAAATAATAATATTGGAGACATAATAGTTAGAAAAAATATAAATATTAAAATTTATTATAGCTTTAAGCTAAATTTGGCTATAAAGATTATCAAAGAAGAAGTAGAAAAACATCCTTTTTGTATTGACGGAAGAACATACGAAGAAAAAAAAAATTATCTCCCTTTAGTTCTTGTTAAAATAACAAGTTTTAATGATTTTTCTCTAAATCTTAGAACCTTTGTATGGGCAGAAGATAATAGTAAAGGAATTCAACTTGAATGGGATTGCCTTAATAAAATAATAAATAGATTTGAAAAAGAAGAAGTTTTCCTTTCTCTCCCAAAAATAATTATATTAAAAAATTTTTCATACAAAGGCTTCTGTTTTATAGAAAATGTTTAAAATATTTTACATGAATCTCAATAAAGCTCTTGATAAAAAAGTATTTAAAATTATAAGACAATCTTTTCAAGAAGTTGGAAATCACGGTTATGTTATTGGTGGATATGTCCGAGATTATATAATCGGAAGAATAAAAGAAACAAAATACATAGATATTTTCACTATAGGCGATGTAATTCTTTTAGCCAAACTAGTTTCTAAAAAAATAGAAGGATCTACTAGAATTCGTATTTCCCGACGTTTTGGGACAGCTTTCCTTAAATATGAGAATAAAGAAATAAAATTTTTAAAAACTTTGGATGCTTTAGGGGCATATCAAAAAAGACGTGATTTTACCATAAATTCTTTGGCTATAGGATTAAATAGAAATGATTTCGGACAATTGATCGATCCTTTTAATGGGTTTAAAGATTTGAAAGATAAAATAATCCGAACGCCTTTAGATCCAGATTTAACCTATTTAGAGTCTCCATTAAGGATGATCCGTGCTCTAAGTTTGGGTTCTAAATTAAGGTTTAGAATAGAAAAATCTTCGTTCTATTCCATAAAAAAAAATATCAATCGTATATCGATCGTTCCTATAAAACCCATTATGGATGAATTCCATAAAATTCTTTTATCTGACCAACCGTCTAAAGGCATTCGTTTACTTTATGGAGCTGGATTGCTGTCTATTCTTCTTCCAGAAGTAACAGACCTTCAAGGTATAGAAGAAAAGGATGGATATAGTCATAAAGACAATTTTTTCCATACAATAGAAGTAGTTGATAATGTTAGCAGAAAAAGTTCTTCTTTGTGGTTAAGATGGGCTGCCCTTTTGCACGATATAGGAAAAAAGATAACAAAAAAATATCTGCCCAATATAGGGTGGAGTTTTCATTCTCATGAATTCGTTGGTTCTAATATGATCCCTAAAATCTTTAAAAGGTTAAAATTACCCCCAGAAACGCAAATGAGATTTGTTAAAAAAATAGTCAGATACAGTTCTAGACCAGTTTCTTTAGTAGACTGTCATACCACAGATTCTGCTCTACGCAGATTTATTTTTGATGCTGGAAATGAATTGGAAGATCTTATGCTTCTCTGTAAATCAGATATCACTACAAAAAATGTAATGAAAAAGCGTCAATATAAAAATAATTTTACTTTAGTTTCCTTCAAGTTTCAGAAACTTGAAGAAAAAGATAGACTCAGAAATTGGAGATCTCCCCTATCTGGAAATGATATTATGAATCTATTTAAGATTCACCCTTGTAAGCAAGTTGGACTCATTAAAAAATATCTAAAAGCAGCAATTTTAGAAGGGGAAATTTCTAATGAATTTGACGCTGCTTATAAATTTATATTGAGGAAGGGAGAGGAGTTAGGGTTAGTTAACATGCTTATATGCGTTGTAAGATGAACGTATTAGAGCTCCGCTTTCTACATGACGGAACCCCATATCTATTCCTATTTCTTTGTATTTTTTAAATTGATCTGGATGAATAAAATCGTGCACGGATATACGCCCATTTTTTGGTTTCAAATACTGCCCAATAGTTATAATATCTACTTGAGCTTTTTTGATATCAATCATCGCTTGATATACTTCTTCTTTATTTTCGCCCAGTCCAAGCATAATGCTTGTTTTCGTCCTTATTTTCCCATTTTCTTTCAAATAGCGAAGTACATTTAAACTTCTATCATATTTAGCTTGAATTCTCACTTTTTTAGTTAATCTTCGCACAGTTTCCAAATTATGGGATATAACTTCAGGTTTTACGTAAATTATTCTATCAATAATAGATTTATTTTCTTGGAAATCAGGAATGAGTGTTTCAATAGAAGTTCCAGGGCTAATTCTACGAATTGCTTGAACAGTTTCTGTCCATATTAAAGATCCCATATCTTTTAGATCGTCTCTATCTACCGATGTAATAACAGCGTGTTTAATTTTCATGCTTTTTATGGAATAAGCAACTCTTTCAGGTTCTTCCCAATTTACTGTATTAGGCTGCCCAGTTTTCACTCCACAAAAACTGCATGATCTGGTACAAATATTACCCAATATCATTAAAGTTGCCACTCCTTTATTCCAACACTCTCCCATGTTTGGACAACTGCCACTTTGGCATATCGTATTAAGTTTATAATTTACAATGGTTTCTTTTATCTTTCGATAATTTTCTCCCATTGTAAATTTTGCCCTAATCCATTCAGGCTTTTCAAAAGGCATCCATCTAATAATTTTAAAAATATGAAAACAGTGGAAAAAAAATTGAGAGCCTTATACAGGCTTCAATTAGTGGATTCTCAAATAGATAAATTAAGGGGACTAGTTCAAGTTCTTCCTTTAGAAATACAAGTATTGGAAGATAAACTAAAGGAGTTTTGGAAAAAAATGAAAAGCCTAAAAAAGGTTATTGCTTCTTTGGAAGAAAGAATAGAAGAAAAAAAACTAGAAAATTCAAAGAATCAATCAAAAAAGTGGGATAATAAGGAACTAGAGTTTCATCAGTTAGAAATTGAGCTATCCTCTAAAAAGATAAAAGAATACCAGCTAATAATTAATGAAAAAAAAGAAGAATTTCAAAATTTAAAAGAAAATTATGAGAATAAAAAGAAAAATCTTCTGTTTAAGAAGAACATTTTTAAAAAAAATCCAAAAAATAAAAAAAAAGTGGATGTTCTTAGGAAAAGAGCATATGTTTTTAACAGTAAAATAGATAAAAGTCTTCTTTATATTTATAATAAAATTCGAAAAAAAGTAAAAGACGGAAGAGCTGTTGTTCCTGTAGAAAAAGGAGCTTCAATGGGTTCTTATTTATTAATTCCCCCTCAACTAAGGGTAGAAATCTCTAATAGAGAAAAAATAGTTCTCGATGAAACCAGCGGACGAATACTTATCGATTCTGCTTTAGCAAAAGAAGAACGAGAAAGAATTTATGAAGAAATAACCCCAGATCCAAGAAGTTCTTCTCCTCTATACCAAGAAGCAAACTGTCCTTCAGAAATGGAAGTTTGAAAATTCTCAAATTCTGTATAAATTCCATCCGCTGTCTGATGTAAGTTTGCTTTTTGGAAGGACTGTCTATAACGAACTCTACAAAATACTCCTATTTCTTTGGAAGAGTATTCTATCTTACGGATCCAATTCATATCTTTTTTTTTGACAAAAAAAGCTTTTTTGTATAATCCTGGATGATTCTTTCCCATACCAACATATAAAATGTTTTCTTTTATATCAATTTCTATGACAAAAAGAGCTTTTTTATATCCTCCTACTTTTAGGCCTTTTCGTTGGCCTTTAGTAAAATAATATGCACCTGGATGGGAGCCAATTATTTTTCCATCTGTTTTTTTATATCTATATTTTTTAGAAAGAAAAATTAATTCCTCCTCCCTTGAGTTTGAGGTTAAAAAGGGAGGAGGAGGATGATATCTAGGAGAGTGGGGAGATATTTCTACAATATCTCCAATTTTAGGTTTAAGTCTAAATTTTAAAAAATCAAACAATCGTATTTTCCCAATAAAACAAATACCTTGAGAATCTTTTTTTTTAGCTGTGAAAAGGCCTATTTCAGAAGCTATTCTTCTAACATTTTTTTTAGTTATCTTACCTAAAGGGAAAAGAGCTTTGCTTAACTGGTATTGATTGAGTCTGCAAAGAAAATACGATTGATCTTTTTCTTGGTCTTTGCCAAATAGCAAACGATAAATTTTTTGTCCATTTTTAAAAAAGCTTATTTTTCGTACATAATGTCCCGTTGCAATAAAATCAGCATCAAGTAAAATAGCATTTTTCAAAAAAAGATCAAATTTTATTTTTTTATTGCAAAGAATATCTGGATTAGGGGTTCTCCCTTTAGCATACTCTGAAAACAGATAATCTACTATTTTTTCCTGATACTGATTACTGAAATCAATTAATTGATATGGTATTTTTAGCATTTCGGCTGCTAGAAGAGCATCATTTTTATCCTCAATCCAAGTACATTTTCCTTCCTCATGCCAATTTCTCATAAATATTCCAATAACATCATACCCCTGCTTTTTTAGTAAAAAAGCAGCTACACTAGAGTCTACTCCACCTGAAATACCGACAACAACTCTTTTTTTATGGGACATCTTAGAACATTTTCAAAAATCTCTAACTTTTTCAAAAAAAGATTTTTCTAATCGGCTAGGTTTGGGAAAAAAATTCTCAGCATACTTCATTTTTTCGAAAAAATATTTTTGTTCATGGGTTATCTTTTTTGGAGTCCAAATATTTACATGAATTAAGATATCTCCATATTTTTTAGATTCAAAGTAAGGGAGTCCTTTTCCTTTAAGACGAAGAGTTTTTCCAGATTGAGTTCCAGAATCTATCTTAACACGAACTTTTCCATGAATAGTTGGGATTTCTTTGTAAGATCCTAAAACTGCATCGGATATAGAAATGTATAGGTCATAATGTAAATTATGACCTTCTCTTTTAAGGTTTTTGTGGGTAATTTCCTCAATGAGGACTAATAAGTCGCCTGGATCTCCAGCTCCAAAAGGAGCTTCGTTACCTTTTCCGTAAACCTTTAGTTGCACTCCATCGAAAAGACCATACGGTATTTCCACACGAACAAGTTCTTCTTCTTTTATGAGTCCTTGACTATTTGCCCCTTTAGGTAGATGATTAATAATTTTTCCCACTCCTTGGCATTTTTTGCATAAACTCGTACTACGCATTCGACCTATAAATGTGTTTGTAAAATGTGTAACATTTCCACTTCCATTGCAGATATCACATTTTTTTAATATAACTCCAGGTGCTACTTTCATCCGTTTAACCTTAACTTTCTTCTCTATCCCTTTAGAGATCTCTTTCAACGTTAGTTTCACTCGAATCCGTAAATCGTTACCTTTTATGGATCGTTTTCCTCCGAATCTAAAACCTCTTTCCCCAAAAGCTTCTCCAAAAATATCTCCAAAACTGCTAAAGATATCTTCCATGTTCATGCCTTCTGATGTTCCATCATAGTATCTACTGCTATAATCATTATGACCAAATTGGTCATATCTCTGTCTTCTTTCTGGATTGCTCAAAACGCTGTAAGCCTCTGCAGCTTCTTTGAATTTTTCTTCAGCTTCCTTTTTATTATTCGGGTTTTTATCTGGATGATATTTTATAGCGATCTTTCTGTAGGCTTTTTTTATTGCCTCAGATGAGGCATTTTTAGAAACTCCTAAAACTTCGTAATAATCTCTTTTTGCCATTTTTTCCATCATTTACCAACAACGACTTTTGCATGTCTAATTACCTTATTTTCCATCATATATCCAGCTTCTATAATTTCTACAATTTTCATAGAGTATTCTTTTGGAGCTTGAACTTGTGTAATTACTTCATGTAAGTCAATATTGATATTATCTCCTTTTTTTATTTCGATTTTTCTTAATCCGTTTTCTTGGAGAACTTTAATAAATTTTTCACTAATAAGCATTATTCCTTTTGATTGTTTTATTTCATTAATTCCCCTTTCAAAATCGTCTAAAACAGGTAGTAGATCAATAATTAAATTTTGATGAGCAGTTTTGAATAGTTCAAAACGTTCTTTTTGGGTTCGTTTTTTATAGTTTTCAAATTCAGCAAATAAACGTATAAATTTGTCTTTTTCTTCTTTTATTTTCTCCATATGTTTTTCGAAATCTATTTTTTCTATTTTTTTTTTATCTGGCTCCTTAGATGAGTCAGTAATTTTGTTTTTTTCATTTTCTTGATTCATTGGCTATTTATTTTGTATATATGGGACTTAAAACGTGTGTGAGATTGTTTATGGAATTATTTTATAATGGAGGGGATTATTACGGATGGCAAATACAAAAAAATGGAATATCTGTGCAAGAAGTTCTTGAAGATAAATTATCTAAATTTCTAAAGACCTACATAAAAATTTATAGTTCTGGGCGTACAGATTGTGGTGTAAATGCTCTTAAAATGTTTGCACATTTTGATTCAAAAACTCCTTTAAATTTAAAAGAGATTAGGAGAATCAATTATTTTTTACCTAAAACGATTAAAGTATCTCGTATCTCTCCTGTGAGGGAGAATTCTCACGCTAGATTTGATGCTATTAGTAGAACTTATGAATATCATATTTCATTTGAGAAAGCTTATGATATGAGTTGGTGGCTTAAAAGTCCTTTAAATATAAAAAAAATGAATAAGGCAACTGATATATTGAAGAAATATGAGGATTTTAGCAGTTTTTGTAAACTTCTTGAAAAGAATAAAAAACGTACCTGTAAAATTTATAGAGCCCAATGGGTTAAAAGGAAAAAATCTTTATTTTTCATTATTGAAGCAAATCGCTTTTTAAGAAATATGGTTCGCGCAATAGTTGGGTCCATTGTTGAAGTAGGAAGAGGAAAAATTGATCTTTCAGATTTTTCTAAGATTATTGAAGCAAAGGATCGTAGATATGCAGGTAATTCAGCTCCTGCCTCAGGTTTATCATTGAAAAGGATTCTCTATCCAGAAGATATTTTTTTCTAAATGTTATTTAACTATTGATAGATATCGTTCTAAATCCAAGGCGGCCATGCAACCTGTTCCAGCTGATGTAATAGCTTGACGATAGATAGGATCTTGAACATCTCCAGCAGCAAAAACACCTTGTGTATTCGTTTTTGTACTTACTTTTTCAGTAAGTATATATCCTTTATCATCCATTTTTAGCTTACCTTTTAAAGGTTGTGTATTTGGTGTATTCCCTATAGCTAGAAATAGTCCTTCTATAGAAAAAAATTTTTTTTTATTTGTTTTATTATTAACGACTCTTATTCCTTTTACTGTTTTATCCCCTAAAATTTCAGCAATTTCATAATTAAATAAAGTTTCTACATTTGATAGAATAGAAATTCTATACTGCATGACTTTAGAAGCTCTAAAATACCCTCTTCTTACCAATAAGTAAACTTTAGCACAAATTTTAGATAAGTAGATTGTATCTTCAATTGCAGTATCTCCTCCTCCTATAACAGCCACATTTTTAGCTCTGTATAAAAACCCATCGCAAGTAGCACAAGATGAAACCCCAAATCCAATCAAACGTTTTTCACTATAAAGGCCAAGATATTTTGGAGTAGTTCCAGTGGAAATTATTAAACCTCTAGTTTTTATTATATTTCCATAATCATTCTTAATTTGATGAATTACCCCCATCTTATGGGAAGTGGAAAACTCAAAATATACAGCTTCTTGCTTTTTAATGATAGTATGAAAACGTTTTGCTTGTTCTTCAAGTTTCTCCATTAACTTAGAACCATTTATACCTTCAGGATAACCTGGGTAGTTATCCACACAGGTTGTAGTGGTTAATTTTCCCCCAGGTTCCATACCTGTATACAAAATAGGGGTTAAATAAGCTCGTGCTGCATATATAGCTGAAGAATATCCAGCAGGGCCTGATCCAAGAATAACGCAATTTAAAATATTATCTACAAACATAAAATAATTACGAATAGATTTGATTGTATCATAAATTGTTGCATAATTTATAAGTTTATTGATGTTTTTTCTCAAAAAGAACCACAATTATGTGGTAAAGACATCATCCTTTATGATTTTGCTAAATTTTCCAGCTTATAATTTCCGTTTTCAAAAGAAAAAAAATAATAAAATTTATATTTTTTGCATTATTCGAAAAAATTTTTATTTGCTTACCCCAGAAGAATGGGTAAGACAAAATACATTACATTTTTTTATTTTTTTTAAAAAATATAATCCAAGAAGCATTTATGTAGAAGTTCCCTTACATTTTTTAAAAAGTAGAAAGAGAGCCGATATCATAGTATATAAACGAGAATACCCCTATATTATTGTAGAATGTAAATCTCCTTTCGGAAGAATTACCCAAAAAAATTTAGAACAAATTATTCTTTATCATATGATTTTGAAAAGTTCTTACCTTATGATAACTAACGGATTAAAGCATATTTTTTATAAATTTGACGGGAATAACCAAAAACTACTTTCTAGTATAGAAATTCCTCCTAATTAAACATGTATTCTAGGAAATCTACAAGTTTACTCGAATACCCAACCTCGTTGTCATACCAAGAAACCACCTTGACGAAATTTGGATTTAACATTATTCCAGCATTAGCATCAAAAATAGAGGTCCTATTATCTCCTAGGAAATCCATAGAAACTACATCTTCTTCCGTATAACCAAGAATCCCCTTTAACTCCCCATTAGCTGCTTGTCTCATTGATTCTTTTATTGCTTCATAATTCGTTTCTTTTTTTAACCGAACGGTTAAGTCAACTACTGAAACATCAACTGTAGGGACTCTAAATGCCATTCCAGTAAGTTTTCCATTAAGATCAGGAATTATTTTCCCTAAAGCTTCAGCTGCCCCTGTTGAGCAAGGAATAATGTTAACAAGGGTAGATCTTCCTCCTCTCCAATCCTTAATTGAAGGACTATCCACAACTCTTTGTGTAGCTGTAGCTGAATGTACAGTTGTCATTAATCCTTCAATAATTCCAAACTCATTATGTAAAACTTTAGCTACAGGAGCTAAACAATTAGTTGTGCAAGATGCAGTGGAAACGATATCCTGATTCACTCTCAAAGAGGTATGATTTACTCCCATAACAAACATGGGAGTGCTATCTCTAGAAGGCGCTGAAATAACAACTTTTTTAGCACCAGATTGTATATGAGCTCTAGCTTTTTCTTCCGTAAGAAAATGCCCAGTAGATTCTACCACGCATTCAACTCCTAATTTTCCCCAAGCTAGTTTACTTGGATCCTTTTCAGAGGTTATTTTTACAAATTTACCATTAACCACTAAATTTCCTTCCTCTATATAAACCTCTCCTTTAAACTTTCCATGGATAGAATCATGTTTAAGCATATAAGCAATATATTCTGAGGATACCAAGTCATTGATAGCGACCACTTCCATTCTTCTATTATCAAAAGCCGACTTAAATACTAAACTTCCAATTCTCCCAAAACCATTAATCGCAATTTTCATTTGAAATCGTAATTTAATATAGAAATGATCTCCGAAATCTTCATAAATTCAGAATCTATTTCAGAAATTAATAATAATTTATTACTATTTTTAATGAAGCTAAAACACCCTTAACTCTGGAAGGATTTTATTAAGTGCTCTCCAAAGATTTTTTTATATGCTTTTTGTTCTCTTCCTTCTTGTGTATGAAATTCTTATCACACTTTACGTGTGAGCTCTAATCAACATACACAACACCATCTATGTCTTGATATTTAAGTTCAAACATTTTTAATGTATGGACTAAATCTGATGACCAAGAAGCTTTGACTCTAACGTAATTATCTGTATATCCTTGTATAAATCCATTTTTATTTTCGCTTTCAAAAAGAACTTGACGAATTTTTCCAATTTGACGTTCATAAAATATTCTTTTTTTTTTAATTGAAAGAACACGTAGAATTTTGTTCCTTTTATATTTAATATTATTAGGGATGATCCCATCCATATAAAATGCTTCGGTATTTTCTCTTTCTGAATAAGAAAAAACATGCAAGTAGGAAACTTCTAAAGAATCCAAAAAGTTATATGTCTGCAAAAAGCAGAAGTCATCTTCTGCTGGAAATCCTACAATTACATCCACACCGATACAAGCATTATACCTTAGAGATAGGATCGTGCGAATCCTATTCGCATATAAACTACTATAATACCTCCTGCGCATTATCTTCAGTATTTTGTCACTTCCAGATTGTAACGGAATGTGAAAATGAGGAACAAAACGTTTACTTTTTGCCAAAAACTCTATAAGTTCATCTTTAAGTAAATTTGGTTCAATAGAAGAGATCCGAAATCTATTCACTTTTTCTATTTTCTCTAGTTTTTGCAAAAGAACTAGAATATTTTCCCTTTTGCTTCCATAATCCCCTATATTTACCCCAGTTAAGACAATTTCTTTCACCCCTATTTTCGAAATTTTTAGAACGTTTTTTAAAATGCTTTCTAAAGGTTCAGAACGAGATTCACCTCTAGCTAAAGGAATGGTGCAATAAGAACATTTATAGTTGCATCCATCTTGGATTTTCAAAAAAGATCTAGTTCTAGAAATAGAATGCGATCCAACATAAAAATTTTTTTTCCAAGAATGGACTTCTCCCACATCTTTCTTAGAAAGATCATTAATATAGTCAGTAATTCTGAATTTTTCAGTAGCTCCTAATACTAGATCGACTCCTTTAACTTTAGAAAGTTTTTCAGGCTCAAGCTGAGCATAACAACCTACGGCTATTATAAATGCTTTAGGATTCCTTCTTAAAAAAGAACGAACAATATATTTAAATTCTTTATTAGCAGTTTCAGTAACTGAACAAGTATTTATGACATAAATATCGGAAGTTTCTTTAAAAGAAATTATTTCAAAAATTTTATTAGAAAATTTTCTTGAAATAGAAGAACTTTCAGCAAAATTAAGTTTACATCCAATAGTATAAAAAGCGACCTTTATCTTATGCATTTTAATGTAGTATTATGACTCTTTCAAAAGAACAAATAAGAGAGATTTTTCAACGTTTTGAGAATCTTTTAGATAGGTTCGAAATACCAAAAAAACTTGTTGGAATCAGTGATAAGGAAAAAATAATAGCATCTAACGATTTTTGGAAGGAAACTGATAAAGCTAAAAAAATTCTGAAAAGCTTGCATAAAGAAAAAAAAATGGTCGAAGACTATAATAATATTCGATTAATTTTAGAAGAAATGAAATTATATTTAGAATTTTTCAAAAATGGAGAAATTTCTGAACTAGAAATGCAAAATAAGTTACAAAAAATTGAAAATATTCTTTCAGATTTTGAGCTTAAAAAGCTTCTTTCTTTGGAAGAAGATTTCTTAAGTGCAGTCCTGCATATTTCAGCAGGAGCTGGAGGGGCAGAAAGTTGTGATTGGGTTTACATGTTGATGCGTATGTACTTTATGTGGGCTGAAAAAAAAAGGAATAAGGTAAATGAAATTTATAATCAACCTGGAGATATTTCAGGAATAAAATCACTAACTCTAGAAATCAAAGGCCCTTATGTTTTTGGATTTCTTAAAGGAGAAAATGGCGTACATCGGTTAGTACGAATTTCTCCATTTGACAAAAATGGTAAACGTCATACTTCTTTTGCTTCGGTTTATGTCTCTCCATTAGAAGAAGATACTATTGAAGCAGACGTAAAAAATTCTGAAATTGTATGGGAAACTTTTCGATCAAGTGGATCAGGTGGTCAAAATGTTAATAAAGTAGAAACTGGGGTACGTTTAAAACATATTCCAACTGGAATTTTTGTTGAAAATATAGAATCACGTTCTCAATTTAAGAATAAGGAAAAGGCTTTGAATTTACTTAAATCTAGGTTGTTTGAAATTGAAACAACAAAAAATAGTGCTAAACGTAATGAGATTGAGTCTAAAAAGAAAAAAATAGAATGGGGATCACAGATTAGAAATTATGTAATGCATCCTTATAAACTAGTTAAAGACTTGCGTACTGGATACGAAACATCTGACGTGGAATCCGTAATGAATGGGGAAATTGATGCTTTTTTAAAGTATTTTTTGTTGTTCTCTAAATGAAGCTTTTAGAGAAAAAACAGCACTAATTAGTGTAGGAAAAAGCTATTGTGGAAGCATTTGCCAGTAGGGAAAAAGCTATAAATCTTGATAAAAATTTAAAAAAATAACAAAAATTAAAGCTTATAAAGCTGACTTAATAAGGCCTCAATAAGCTAAAATACTTGTAAAAAAAGCTATTGATGAATTTGTAAAAATTGATATTCTAGTAAACAATGCTGTATAGGCAGTCTTGTCATTAGACTGAGAAAAGTGGCAATCTTAGTTCCATTTTTCTCTAACACAATAAGTTGTTAAAAACAATGATAAAAAAAGGATCCATTATTAACTCTATTTGGGGTTTTTGGTAATAAAGGTCAAGTGAATTATTCAACGTCTAAATCTGTAATTATTGGATTTAGTAAATCAGTCTAGGGTCAATAAATATCCGAAGCAATGTGGTTTACCCAGGATTTATTAATACAGAGATGATAGCTTCTCTGGAAGAGTAAATGCTCAAAGAATGGAGGGTATATTGCGCAAGCTTGTATTTTTTTAGCCTCTGATATGTCAATATAAGTGGAGAAGTTTTGAACGTAAATGGTGGAATGAGTCTAATATGAGATATGGACTTTAGCAAATTGACCATAAAATCTCAGGAAGCTATACAAACTGCACAAGAAATTGCACGAAAATATAATCATCAATCTATAGAAACTTCCCATATTCTTAAGGGTATATTCCAAGTTGATGAAAATATATGTCCTTTTCTTTTAAAGAAACTTGGCGCAAATCCTAAAATCGTAGAAAGACATCTGGATGAAGCTATTAAAAAATTACCAAAAGTAATAGGTTCATCCAGAACCTACTTTAGCAGCCAAAGTATAAAGATGTTTATAGATGCTGATTTTTTGGCCAAAAAACTCAACGATGATTTTATTTCTATTGAACATCTAATATGGTCTCTCCTAAAAATAGGAGATTACACTTCACAGGTTTTAAAAGATCAAGGAATTTACGAAAGGGAACTTGCAAAGTTTATTGATGAAATGAGAAAGAAAGATGGAAAGGTGCAATCTCAATACTCTGAAAGAGTATATAACTCTTTGTATAAATACGCTAATAACTTAAATCAATTGGCTAGAGAAGGAATTCTTGATTCAGTAATTGGGCGAGACGAAGAAATCCGACGTGTCTTGCACATATTATCTAGGAGAACAAAAAACAATCCCATTCTCATTGGAGAACCAGGAGTAGGGAAAACCGCTATTGCTGAAGGATTAGCTCATAGAATAATTAACGGAGATATTCCAGAAAACTTAAGAGAAAAACAAATTTTTTCTCTTGATATGGGGGCATTGATAGCAGGTGCTAAATATAAAGGAGAATTTGAGGAGCGTTTAAAATCCTTAGTTAGGGAAGTTACTCAATCTGATGGAAGAATTATCCTATTCATCGATGAAATTCACACTCTGGTAAGTACTGGAGGAGAGGTGGCTGCTGCTAACATTCTTAAACCAGCATTAGCTAGAGGGGAATTACGCTCAATTGGAGCAACTACTCTTGGAGAATATCAGAAATCTTTCGAAAAAGATAAAGCTCTAGAGAGAAGATTTCAGAAGGTTTATGTGGCCGAGCCAGATGAATCCTCTGCTGTTTCAATTCTTAGAGGTCTTAAAGAGAAATATGAAAATCATCACAAAGTCCGTATTAAAGATGAAGCAATCATTGCTGCAGTAGAACTTTCTCAAAGGTATATCGCTGATAGATTTCTCCCAGACAAAGCTATTGATTTAATCGATGAAGCAGCTTCTAAATTGAGCATGGAAATAAATTCAAAACCAGAATCTATTGACACTATTGATCGTAAGATTATTCATCTTGAAATTCAAATAGAAGCTATTAAAAGAGAAAAAGACGAAAAAAAACTTTTTGTTATTCAAAAATACTTGAAAAATATTAATAAGGAACGTGCTATTTTACACGAGCAATGGCAGGGAGAAAAAGATTTAATTGAAAGAATACAGAAATCTAAAGAAAACATTGAACGATTTAAAATTGAAGCGGATCAATCAGAGCGCTTAGGGTATTACAGTAGAGTTGCTGAACTTAGATATGGAAGGATTAAAGAAGAAGAGAAAAAAGTGAAAAACCTTGAGAAGGAGATTAATAAAAATTATCATTGTAAAAAAATGATACAAGAAGAAGTTGTTAGAGAAGATATAGCTGATGTTGTATCTAAATGGACAGGTATTCCTTTGTCTAAAATGTTACAAAGTGAAAGAGAAAAACTACTTAACATTGAAAGTAAATTGCGTAAAAGGATTATTGGGCAAGAAAACGCTATAAAATCTGTTTCTAATGCTATACGCAGGTCTCGTGCTGGAATTCAGTATGAAAATAGGCCAATAGGTTCTTTTCTTTTTATGGGGTCTACAGGGATAGGAAAGACAGAATTAGCGAAAGCATTGGCTGAATATCTGTTTAATGATGAAAATAATATAGTCCGTATAGACATGAGTGAATATCAAGAATCTCATTCTGTTAGCAGACTTATAGGGTCTCCTCCAGGATATATAGGATATGATGAAGGAGGCCAATTAACTGAACGTATTAGAAGGCGTCCTTATTCTGTAATTTTACTTGATGAAATCGAAAAGGCTAGCAGTGATGCTTTTAATATTCTCTTACAGGTTTTAGAGGATGGCCGTTTAACAGATGGCAAAGGTCGCACCGTTTCTTTCAAAGAAACCATTATTATTATGACATCTAACATTGGATCAGAAATAATTAAAGAAAATTTTGATCAGAAAATGTGCGAGACAATTGTATATACAAAAAATAAACTAATGGAACTTTTAAAAAGAACAATACGGCCTGAATTCATCAATCGGATTGATGAGATTATTTTATTTAAACCTTTGTTTCATTACGAAATACAAAAAATAGTACAAATCCAATTAAATATGATAAACAAAAGGTTATCAAGAAGAGGAATCTTTTTAAAGATTACCAAAGAAGCCACTGAATATTTGTCTGAAAAAGGATATGACCCATATTTTGGAGCTCGTCCCTTAAAAAGAGAAATTCAGAACGAAGTTCTAAATAAACTTTCTAAAGAAATTCTTTATGGAAAGATCGTGGAAAACGATATTATTCTTCTTGACTTCTTAAAAAAAGAAGGGATTGTTTTTCGAAAACAAAAAAATTAGTCTAAATTTTTTATGCAAGAAAATATACTAAAAAATAAAATTGATCAATTAAAAGTTCTAGGCGTAGAACCTTATCCAGCGATAATTCCTCAGGAAAATACAAGTGCTAAAGAAATTTTTGAAAATTTCGAAAATGGAAGAAAAGTCTGTCTTTACGGGCGTATAATGAGTATTCGTATTATGGGAAAAGCTGCTTTTGCAGAAATAAAAGATTATAGTGGTAGAGTGCAAATTTACATTACTAGACATGTAATTTCCATAAATATTAAAAAAAATATTAATGCTTACAATTTTCTTTTCAAGAAACTCCTTGATATAGGTGATATTCTTAGCATTGAGGGATTTTTATTCAAAACAAAAGTAGGTAAGATCACCGTTTACGTTGAATCTTTTTCCCTCCTCTCAAAATCTCTACGTACACTTCCTCAGGTTAAAACTGACGATAAAGGTATAGTACATGATGCTTTCTTCTCTATTGAACAGAGATATAGAATGAGGTATGTTGATTTAATTGTCAATGATAATGTCAAGGATATTTTCGTTAAACGAAGTAAAATCATTCAATTTATCCGACAATATTTGAATAAATTCGATTATATTGAAGTAGAAACTCCTATTTTACAACCAATTCCAGGGGGAGCTCTGGCTCGGCCGTTTATAACATATCATAATACACTTAATACACCTATATATCTACGTATTTCCAACGAGTTGTATTTAAAAAAACTTATTGTAGGCGGGTTTAAAGGCGTCTACGAATTTGCCAAAGACTTTAGAAACGAAGGGATAGACAAAACACATAATCCAGAGTTTACTCTTTTAGAGCTTTACGTTGCTTACAAAGATTATCATTGGATGATGAATTTTAGTGAAAAATTAATAAGGGATCTTGTTTTGGCTCTAAATGGCAAAGAAACCCTTCAGTTTGGGGATAAAATTATTGAATTTAAAGTTCCTTTTACTCGTATTTCCATTTTTGAAGCTATTGAAAAATATACAGGTTTTGATATTAGTAAAATAAATGAAAAAGATTTACACAAAATTTGTCATAAACTTGGAATAGAAATCCAACCTGGAAAGGATAGTAAAGGAAGAATCATAGATGAAATCTTTAGAAAAAGATGTGAAAGCTATTATGTTAAACCAACTTTCATTATGGACTATCCAGAAGAAATGAGCCCCTTGACAAGAAAACATAGAGAAAAATATGGACTTACGGAACGTTTTGAAATAATTATTAACGGACAAGAAATAGCGAATGCTTATTCTGAACTTAACGATCCAATCGATCAAGTATATCGATTTCAAGAGCAAATAAAGCTATATAAAAAAGGCGATAAAGAAGCAATGCTTCTTGATAAAGATTTTATTCAAGCGCTTGAATTTGGAATGCCACCTTCTGCAGGAATTGGTATCGGAATAGATCGATTGGTGATGTTACTAACAAAGCAAACTTCTATTCAAGAAGTTATTTTTTTCCCTCAAATGCGTCCAAAATAAAGCAATTGATAAATTGCCTGATTAATTTTTTCAAAATTAAAAGAATCTAAAATTTTTTTCATACTATGAAAAATTTCTTTATTACATAGATTTCCTATACTCCCTTCATGTGTATGATTTATTTCAACTGAAAATTTAAAAACACCATTTTTAAAATCATTATATACTTTTTTATAAGCATCTCTAAAAGGCATTCCATGCTTTGTAAGATTATTAACGACTTCAACACTAAATATTTGTTGATATTTTTCTTCAAAAAGAAGATCTTTTTTAAGAATGATTTTATTTATAACATAATTAGCCATTCGTAAACAATTTTTTAAATCTGAAAAAATAGGTAAAAAACGTTCTTTAATCACCTGTAAGTCTCTGTGATATCCTGAGGGAGAATTAGCTATCATTAAAGAAATTTCATTAGGAAATGCTATTAATCTATTGCACCGTGCTCGGATTAATTCAAAAACATCAGGATTTTTTTTATGAGGCATTATGCTAGATCCTGTAGTTAATGAGTCCGAAAAGCTAATAAAACTAAAATTATGACTCAGATATAAGCATACATCCTGAGATAGTTTGCTTAAAGTAGATGCTATTGAAGATATAGCGGATGAAGTTATCCGCTCTGTTTTTCCACGGCCCATTTGAGCGTATACAACATTATAATTTAGCGTTTCGAATCCAAGAAGGTAACTTGTCATATAGCGAATTAAAGGAAAAGAAGACCCATAACCAGCTGCAGATCCCAAAGGATTTCTGTTAACAATATGGTAAGCTGATCTAATAAAGACTAAATCATCTATTAGGCTCTCAGCGTAAGCTGAGAGCCAAAGGCCAAAAGATGAAGGCATCGCCATTTGATAATGAGTATAACCTGGAATTAATACCTCTTTGTATATTTCGCTTAGATTGATCAAAGTTTCGAATAAATCTCTAATTAAAAAGACGATTTTTTGTATTTCTGCACGGGTAAATAATCTTAAGTCAAGGAGAATTTGGTCATTTCTGGACCGACCACTATGAATTTTTTTACCAATTTTACCAATCCGTTTGGTTAAAAAAAATTCAACTTGAGAGTGTATATCCTCAACTCCTTTTTCAAGAATAAATTTTCCCAACAAAATTTCCCCGGTAATTTCCCGCAAAGTTTTGCATAAAACACTCAACTCGTAACTATTTAATAGTCCTATTTTCTCTAACATAATGATATGAGCTGTAGTACCTACTACATCATAAGGAGCTAATAATAAATCAAATTCGGGTTCCAAACCTAGGGTAAACTTTTCTATTTCTTTGCTTATTTCAATTTCTTTTTGCCATAGTTTCACTGGTAAAATTTTTAAATTTAGATGGAAGAATTTTCACTCTAAATCTTTTAAAAAGATCTATTTATAAAATTAGTTAAAGGTTCTCCAGAAAACAATTTTTTAAAGCAAAGCTAAATCGATAGAATCTTTAATGAGATTTACCCTTTTAGATTCATCCTATTCTAAAAGGATTTTCTTCATAAGTTTATGATTTACTATTAGATTGTATTTTTCGTAGCTAGCCTCTATTTTCTACTAGACTCATTTATTTTATTCTTCCATAAATTATGGAACGGAAAAGGTAAATCTGTCTTTTGAAGAGTTTATAATCTTATGTTAATATTTTTATAGAAAGAGAAAACTTAAAGTATTTTTTTATTTTTCTTTTTCCACATTAGAGAGTGTAGACAATCCATTTTCTTTTTTATCAATCAATTTTTCGATGTGATCTTAATCTACTCTAATAAAAGAAATCCCATTATTTTTCATTTACAAGTTTTGAACTTGATGCAATGTCAAAGGAGTTTACAAAAAAATAATTTCATATCCCTTTTTTTTCGCTTATAGCTGTGCTGCGATTCTTTCTCGCTTGCATAGAGCGATATAACCTTATTATCTTTTTGAAGATCTTTAATCCTGTTCGGAAAATCTTTAAAAGTAAAATACTTACCATCTACATTTGGAGAAATGTAAAATTTTTTAGATCTTTCAAAGAATTCTTCATCGGTAATCATACCATATTCTATGATAATTTTCATGCTTTACCACTTTTTTTTTAGAATTATTCTCGATTCTTTTTAAAGAACTTTTCAAGTTTATCAGATACTTTTCGAGTAATTCGATATTTTTTTTACAGTTTAGTCATATTGTATATGATAGCGGTATGCATTTAGAGGAATATCATTAGTATCTATTGCCCTAATAGCATTTTTAGAAAATCAGTTCAAGATTATCGGTAACATAAACTTTATTTTTATATAATTGGATTTTATCTCCATCATTTTTAGACCCCTTTAAAATGGAAAGGATGCTCAATATTAATATTAATACAAAAATAAAGGATTTGAAAATTGTATATAGATCTCTATAAAACCTCCCTCATAGGTTTAGGGCAATTTACTATATTATACACTATAATTTTTTACAGCTTGGTTTTTTTTTTTGTCTCTTCTCTAGAACCAAACTTTATTGGAAAATGTATATATTAGCAATATTTTTTAATAAGTCCATTAATGCGACTTTCTTATAGAAATTCTTTACTTTCATCGCTAATTTGTAAAATAATTTCAGTTCCTCGTTTATTTTTTTTATCGGTTTCTTTTATTGTAAATGTAGGAACAAATCCAATGAACAGCTTAAACGTTTTTCTAAGATTTAGAAAAAATCTCTACCCCCATAAAAGATGAATAGAAACCCATGTCCAATTATTGATTGAAGATGATCTTTACCTTTTTCTTGATATTTATCTACGAATTCTTCAGCACCTGAAAAAGCAATTTGATTAATATATTTTTCCACAGATGTCCTCCCTATTCCTTGATCAATTACATACAGAGTTTTAGTTTCTTTATTTATTTTCAATTTTTACATCTATTCTATCCTAGTCGTATCAAAGTTTTTATCTTTGAAGTAGCATATGATGCATTGGAAATAAGTGCTCTTAAAAAAAGTTTTCTCTCATAAGAGAGAAATTTTATAATCATTGGAAAAATATTTTCTATAGAGACCTTACTGTTGTATTTTTTACTCTAATCATATAGAATTTTTTTCTTATGAAAGGCTTCATAAATGATTTAAAAAAAATACCAATTTAGTCTTTATGGAATGTATTAACAATACGGCTGTTTTAGCTGGAATGTTAACAACTAAGAAAAAGATCGGAAAAAGCATTCCGTTATGCGCTTATTTATTTAAAAGTATATTTTTAATATTCGTTACTACTTTGATGACAATTTGGTATATTACACTTATAAGTGTAATATACTTGATTTTTTCCCCAGACTGTCCAAAGTTTTTTTAAATTTTTGTAAGACAGTATGGAATTCGTAGATTTAGCTTTTTATAATGTTTTTGCAGCATACGCTGGTTCATGCAATATATTCCTAATATGATTGTCAGTAATTTTAGTTATAAGATTTTTCGCTAAATTTTTAATAAAATTAATGGCAGACTTAAAGAGATCAGCTTCCTTCGGAAGAATTTTATTAGTAGAAAATTTAATTTTCTACTTTTTTGGGAAAAGTTTTTCCAAAGATTATTTTTTTTTGCTAAAAGCTCTACGTATTTAGATTTTTTTATCTATTGCTTACACAATAAGATTGTTTTATCCTTTTAGTTTAAATTAAACTAATAAAAGGATCCTCTATAAATTTTTTTAGAGTCCTGAAGTATTCAGCAGCTACTGAACCATCTATTATACGATGATCACAAGCTAATGTAGTTTTCATTGTATAGCCTGTAGATAATCTACCTCTTTTAATAAAGGGTTTTTCAACGATAGTTCCAACTGAAAGGATGCAAGAATTAGGCTGGTTGATGATTGAAGTAAAAGATTCTATTCCAAACATTCCTAAATTTGAAATAGTAAAACTACTTCCCTCTATTTCTTTAGCTTTAATTATGCTAATTCTAGCACGGTTAGATTTCTCTTTTACTTCAAAAGAAATTTGTTTTATAGATTTTTGATCTACGTGAAAAATTACTGGAACGAGTAATCCATATTTTATGGATACAACTACGCCTATATTTATATAGGCATTATAGACAATATTTTCCTCTGTCCAAAAAGCGTTTATTAATTTATGTTCAAGAATGGCTAAAGCAGAAGCTTTAATAATAAAATCATTAATTGTGATTTTTACATCTGTAAGTTTTTTATTTACTTCCTGTCTCAATTGAAGAATTTTCTCCATATCTATTTCCATTGTCAAATAGAAATGAGGAGCTGTAAACTTTGATTCGCTTAAACGTTTTGATATAATTTTACGTGTGGATGAATGTTTTTCTATTCTTTGTGGCTCTCTGTCATTTTTATCTACATATCGTTTATTGGTATCTTCTATTAGGTCGCTAATATCTTCTCCTTCTTCACCTATAATAGCAAGAATTTTATCTACTTTAGTACTTTCACCTTCCTCTAATCCAGCATAAAGCAATATTCCACTAACATCAACTTCAAAATCTTGATTGACCTTGTCTGTTTTAATTTCAGCTAAAATATCTCCTTCTGAAATTTTATCTCCAACTTTTTTATACCATCTGATCAACTTTCCTTCTTCCATAGTATCACTCAAACGTGGCATAGTTATTATTTCTGCCATATATGTTTGTTATTATCTCAAATTAAAATCAAGACATTTAATCAACAAATGGATAATTTTTTTGTTTTGAAACTAATTCATACATCTGTTCTATTTTAGGTAAATGCGAATTTCCCTCAAAGAGAACAGATGATTCCACTTCTGATTTTGCTTTTTCTTCAAAATATTCTAATTGTTTTTCTGAAGCCCATTGATTTATCAATATCAATTTTTTTACTCTAAGTATAGGGTCTTGTTTTTTATACTGTTCCACCTCTTCTTTAGAACGATAAGTTTCTGAATCGGATATGGAATGGCCCCTATATCGATAGGTTCGAACATCTAAAAAACTTGGGCCTTTTCCAAGACGAGCTCTCTCTATAGCTAGATTAGCTGCTTTAGCTACTTTTGCTGGATCCATTCCTTCTACTGGATAAGAAGGCATATCGTAAGCGTATCCAATTTTGTAAATCTCTTTAAGATTAGTGCTTCTATCGATAGAAGTACTCATTGCGTATCTATTATTTTCACAAATAAAAACTACAGGCAATTTCCATGTCATTGACATATTAAAAGTCTCATGTAAAGAACCTTGGCGAACGGCTCCATCACCCAAAAGTGTAATAGTCACGTATTTTCTATTGAAGTACTTATTTGCGAAAGCAATTCCTGCACCTAGTGGTATTTGGCCTCCCACTATACCATATCCTCCATAAAATCTTTTTTCTTTATCGAAAAGGTGCATAGACCCCCCCATACCTCTAGAAGTTCCAGTAATTTTTCCTAAAAGTTCAGCCAAAACTTTCTGGGGAACCACCCCCAGTGCAATAGATAAAATATGACAACGATAGGCCGTTATCATCTGATCTTTAGTAAGATCCATCGCATGGCTGACTCCAGCTGGAATTGCTTCTTGTCCATTATATAAATGCAAAAATCCCCTTATTTTTTTTTTTAAATATAAAAATCGGCATTTATCTTCAAATCTTCTCCAGAAAAACATATTTTGGAACCATTTAAAATAAGTCTGGGAAGTAATTTCTTTCATTATGTCTCTATTTATTATTTTTAGATGGAATGCATTTTATATTTCGGATATTTTACTAAATTACACTTTTTTTTTTCAATGCTTTTGGATAATTTCATTTTCTTTATAAAAACAAATTCTTGTGCAAAAGAAAAGTGAAAAAGAATTGGATTCTCATCATTTAATACCTTTTATTGTAAAAGCTGCCCCTTTATGGGGAAGAGTTTTTAAGGGTAAAAATCCTCAAAGGAAAATAAAATTCCTACATTTAAAGCTCTATTTTTTTACTCTTTTTTGTTTGGCGATTTTTAGTAGGATTTATTATTGGATCTGCTATAGGACTTAATTACTTATTCTATATTAAATTGCATACTATTACATGCATTAAATAATTTTATAGGAAGTTTATATTTTTCAGTCCAAAGAAAAGGAAAAGTATTAGGAAAAATATTGGAATGTATAATAAATAATCATTATATATTTTTAATATAGATACTTTTTATGCTAGTTTTTTATTTTTCTAAAATGGGAGGAATGTAGACCCTAAAAAGGAAAGACAAAGCTCCTTTGTTAATTTCAAAAATAACTCTTTGAAAAAGATGAAAAGCTTCTCTTTTATAGATTAAAAGAGGATCTTTTTGTTCGTAAATAGAGTTTTGAACATAACTACGTAGATTATCCATATTATTGATATGATCTTTCCACTTTTCGTCTATAATTTCTAATATTACCATTTTTTCAATATCTTCCATAAAAGCACGACTTTCGTAAAGTCTCCCTAAATCTGAAGTAAGATAAAAAATTCTAGTTCCATCAGAAATCGGAATGGTTACTTGAAGGCATTCTTTAATACCGTAAATAATTTTTTTAATCTTTTCAGATAGAGATTCTTTTCTTTCTGTATAAATATTAATTATTTTTTTGTATATTACATCAAGGGATTCATTTGGAGAAAACTTCTCTAAATCAATGGTAAATTCTATTTTTAAGAGACTATTCAACTTTTGTTCAATATTTTTTACCTCTTTACTTTTAAGTAAATCATATAGGAGATCATAAAGCATCATAGAAATATCTAAATGAATATTTTTCCTAAATAAAACATTTTGTCTTTTTTTAGAAATTATTTCTCTTTGTTTATTCATTACATCATCATACTCTAGTAATCTTTTTCGAATGCTGAAATTATTCTCTTCAACTTTTTTTTGAGCATTTTCTATAGAACGAGTTACCAAAGGATGTTGAATCACATCACCCTCTTTATGACCAAAACGGTCCATTAGTTTAGCTAAATTACTTGATCCAGAAAAAAGACGTATAAGATTATCCTCTATAGAAACATAAAATTGAGAACTTCCAGGATCTCCTTGACGTCCTGCCCTCCCTCTTAATTGTCTATCGATTCTTCGAGAATCGTGTCTCTCTGTACCCAAGATAGCCAAACCAGAATCTTTAACTTCTGGAGATAATTTAATGTCAGTTCCTCGTCCAGCCATATTTGTCGAAATAGTTACAACTCCGTAAATACCAGCTTTAGAAATAATTTCAGCTTCTTTTTTATGTTGTTTAGCATTTAATACATTGTGAGGAATATTTCGGCTTATTAACATCCTACTAAGAAGTTCAGAAACTTCTATAGAAGAAGTTCCTATTAACACAGGCCGCTTCTCTTTCTGAGAAAGTCTAAAAATATCATTAACAATAGCATTGTATTTTTCACGCATTGTTTTAAATATAAAATCTTGAGAATCTACTCTCTGTACCGGAAAATTAGTTGGGATAACTACTACTTCTAGTTTATAGATTTGCCAAAATTCGCTAGACTCTGTAGCTGCAGTTCCCGTCATTCCAGAAATATTTTCATATATTCTGAAATAATTCTGCAAGCTAATTGTAGCAAAAACTTTGCTGGAAGATTCTATTTTAACGTTTTCTTTTGCTTCAATAGCTTGATGTAATCCATCAGAATAACGTCTTCCTTCCATAATCCGTCCAGTTTTTTTATCTACAATTTTTACTTGGTTATCGACTAAAACATAGTCTACATCTCTCTCAAAGAGAGTATAAGCTTTAAGTAATTGATTAAGTATATGCAAACGCTCCAATTTAATGGAGAAATTTTTTAACATTTCCTCTTTTTGGAAATTTTCTTCTACCTGATTAAGCATTTTTTTCTCCAGAAGTGCAATCTCTGCATTTATATCGGGTAGAAGAAAAAAATTAGGATCGTTTTCCTCTTTAGAGATAGATTCAATACCTTTTTCAGAAAGGTCAACAGAATTATTCTTTTCGTCAATAACAAAATACAGTCCATAATCAACTTTTGGCATTTCCCTATTGTTATCCCGCATGTATTTATCTTCTGTTTTTTGCAAAATAAAACGAACATTTTCTTCCTGTAAAACCTTAATTAAGGTTTTGAATTTTGGTAATCCCCTATATACTTGAAGGAGTTTAAATCCTCCTTTCTCCTTATCTCCTGATTTAAGGAGATAACAAGCTTCTTTAAGAATTTTGCTAAGTTCCATACTCTGACGTTCAATTAAATGAACTACTTTAGGTTTGAACTTATCGTAGATATTACGATTGTTTTGATTTTCTGATCCAGATATAATCAATGGGGTTCTTGCTTCGTCTATTAAAACTGAATCTACCTCATCAACAATAGCATAATGAAGATCACGTTGAACTACTTCTTCAGGTAGTTTTGCCATGTTATCCCGCAAATAATCAAAACCAAATTCACTGTTAGTACCATAAGTAATGTCAGCTTCATATGCTTTTTTCCTAGAGGAAGTATTAGGAAGATATTTATCAATACAATCTACTCTTAATCCATGAAATTCCATAATTGGAGCCATCCAAGCAGCATCCCTTTTAGCTAGATAATCATTAACAGTAACGATATGGACCCCTCTACCTACAAGAGCATTAAGATAAATTGGTAAAGTGGCTACTAGAGTTTTTCCTTCGCCAGTTGCCATTTCAGCAATTTTTCCTAGTTGTATAACTACGCCTCCAATAAGCTGAACGTCGTAATGGACCATATCCCAAACAACCGTTTTACCTAAAACATCCCAAGTGTTTTTCCATATAGCTTTATCACCTAAAAGGGTTACATAATTTTTTTCTCTAGAAAGACGCCGATCAAAAGGCGTCGCAATAACGCAAATCGTATTGCTTTCTCTAAATCTTCTTGCAGTATCTTTTACTAAAGCAAAAGCTTCAGGAAGGATCAGTTCTAGGGTATCTCTTTCAATCTTTAATTGCTCTTTTTTTAATCTATCAATCTCAATTTTTTCTTGAGTGTAAAAATGAGTATTTTGAACTTTTTTTTCAAGTTCTTTAATTTTTTCTATAATTTTTTTGGTATTTTCTCTAATTTTAATTTTAAATTCCTCAGTCCTAGATCGTAATCTCTCATAGGAAAACGATGCTATAATAGGCTCTTTTTCTTTTATCTTATTTAAGTAGTTTTCTTTAATTACTCTAAGTTCTTTTTCGTTTTTCCCCCCAATAAACCTATTAAATATTTTTTTAAAGTTCATATTCTTCCTGATTGTAGGAGATAATCTTCATCAGATATTGGACAATCTGGCCAAATATCCTGAATGGTGTTATATACCTGATAATCATCTAGTTCTTTCATCCCTCCACTTCTAAGTGCATAATCAATGAGCGTAGATTCTGCAGATTTTACTGCAATATAAGCAATTAATTCACAATTCCACATTGACTATAATATTTTATTTTAAATTTAAATATGAGTAAACGAATTGGGTTTTTTGGAACAAACATTTTTTCTGCAGTTTCTTTGAAACAAATTTGGGAAAAAGGATATCTTATAATGGGAGTAATTACTCCTATTGATAAAAACTATGGAAGGGGTTGTAAAAAGCATAAATCTATAATAAAAATAATTTCTAAATCCCTAGGATTACCTTTATTACAACCAACTAATCTTAAATCAGATTTTTTTTTAGAATCTTTAAGAAAATGGAAAGCAGATATACAAGTTGTAGTCTCTTTTAGAGTTCTTCCAAAAGAAGTTTGGAGCCTTTCCAAAATGGGAACTTTTAATTTGCACGCTTCATTATTACCTGAATATAGGGGTGCAGCCCCTATACACTGGGCTATTATACATGGGGAAAATAATACTGGATTAACGACGTTTATTATAAACGATAAAGTAGATATGGGAAAAATTCTTCTTAAGAAAGAAGTACAGATTGGAAAGCAAGAAACATTTGGCGAGCTTCATAATCGCCTAGCAGGTATAGGATCTAATCTTGTGTTAGAAACTATAGAAGGAGTACTCCTAAAAAAAATAAAGCCTTTTCCTCAACTTTCTTCAAATTTTAAAATTGCTCCAAAAATATCAACACAGGATTGCCTGATTAATTGGCATTCTTCCGTAAAAGTCATCTTCAATAAGATTAGAGGATTAAGTCCACATCCAAGTGCTTGGACATTTATATATTCGAAAAAATATAAAAAAAGAATGAAAATTTATAGGGGTAAAACTTTAATTACAGAAAATAATGAGTATTCTGGACGAGTAATAATAACATCATCAGAAATAAAAATTTCTGCCAAAGATGGATATATTTTAGTTTTTGAGGCTAAAATAGAGGGAAAACGAAAAATGCAAAAAAAAGATCTTATTAATGGTCTTATACAAAAAATTTTAGTATGTTGTTAATTTAAACAAATTTTTCTAGAGTTTCGATTGATCTAAAAGCATCAATCATTTCTTGAATATTTCCGTTCATAAATTCTTCAAGAGAATAAATAGACTTATTTATCCTATGATCCGTTACCCTTCCTTTGTGATAATTATAGGTTCTTATTTTTGCAGACCGATCTCCGGTTGAAACTAAAAATTTTCTTTCATCAGAACGTTCTTTTTTTTTTCTATCCAATTCAATTTGATAAATACGAGAACGCAAGACTTTCATAGCCTTTTCATAATTTTTATGTTGGGATCTATCTTCTTGACATTCAACAAAAATTCCAGTTGGAATATGTTTTAAACGTACCCCAGTTTCTACTTTATTAACATTTTGACCACCTGATCCACTTGATCGAAAAGTTTCCCTTTTTATATCTGAAAGATTCAGAGCAACTTCTATATCTTCTATCTCTGGAAAAACAGCTACGGTTATAGCTGAAGTATGTAACCGACCTTGAGCCTCTGTTTTTGGTATCCGTTGCACCCTATGTACCCCTGATTCAAATTTCAATATTCCATATGCTCCTTTTCCAAAAACATTTAAAATGATTTGTTTATATCCTTTAACATCTGATGCTTGTGCATTCAATAATTCAGATTTCCATCTCATGGATTTGAAATACATTGTATACATTCGGTAAATATCTTCAACAAAAAGACAAGCTTCGTTTCCTCCAGTTCCAGCACGAAGTTCAATAATAGCATTATTCTCATCTTCCTGTTTTTTCTGAATATTCAGAATATCTTTTTCTAGATAAGACAAAACGGATAAAGCTTTATATCTCTCAATATGGGCTAATTCCTTTATCTTTGGATCTTCTTCTGTTATTAATATTTTATCTGCTTCTGCGACGTTTTCTTTATAAGTTTTAGAAATTCTATAGATTTCTACGAACTTTTCAAGGTATTTTAATTCACGTATAAGAGATCCATATTTCTTATGATCTGCGATAATATCTGGGCTAGTTATTAACTCTGAAAGTTCATCAAAACGATGTTTTATGCTTTCAAGTTTTTCGAAAAAAAATTTATTTTTCATTAGCAAAAAATTATGATATATGAGAAGACTCTCAATATTGAAAAAGAAAAAAAATTAGTAGAATATTTTTTTACTAAAAAAAAACTTAAGAACATTCTTAATGAAGGTGTTTTAGAAATAATACCTGATTATAATTATGGATTTTTAAGATACTCTAATTTTAGTTATTTAGCCTCTACTAAAGATATATTTGTATCTAAGTATCAAATTCTACTTTTTGGCCTAAAGACTGGGGATACAGTAAAAGGAAAAGTTCGTACTCCTAAAAAGGTGGAAAAATATTTTACCTTGATTAAGATCATCTCAATTAATAATTGTAACCCTTATAAGTATAAGGGAAGAAAAATAATCTATTTTGAATACTTAACTCCTTTATTCCCAATGGATAAATTCAATCTTTCTGGAAAGAAAGCTACTTTGTCTACTAGAATTATTGATCTTTTTTCTCCAATTGGTAAAGGCCAGCGTGGCATGATAGTAGCTGCCCCAAAAACTGGAAAGACTACTTTACTTAAAGAAATCGCAAATGCTATTTCAGCTAATCATCCAGAAGTATACTTGATGATTTTGTTAATTGACGAACGACCTGAAGAAGTAACCTACATGCAGAGAAGTGTTCAAGGAGAAGTTATTTCATCAACTTTTGATGAATCAGCTGAAAAACATGTTCAAGTAGTTAAAATGGTTTATAAAAAAGCTAAAAAGCTGGTTGAATGTCAACATGATGTTTGCATTTTAATGGATTCCATTACCCGAATGTCAAGAGCCTTTAATACTGTATATCCATCTTCAGGAAGAGTCTTATCTGGAGGTATTGACGCAAAAGCGTTGCATAAACCGAAGATTTTATTCGGAGCAGCTAGAAATATAGAAAATGGAGGATCCTTGACAATCATTTCTACAGCCATTATTGATACTGGATCAAAAATGGACGAAGTTATTTTTGAGGAA
The DNA here is from genome assembly GCA_036390115.1 of Blattabacteriaceae bacterium. NCBI lineage: Bacteria > Pseudomonadati > Bacteroidota > Flavobacteriia > Flavobacteriales > Blattabacteriaceae > Blattabacteriaceae bacterium. The sequence continues at coordinate 191,376 of DASWCM010000003.1, forward strand.
TTCAAAGGTACTGGAAACATGGAACTACAACTTGATAGAAATATTTCTAGTCGTAGACTTTATCCATCCATAGACTTGTTTTCTTCAAGTACAAGAAGAGAGGATCTTCTTATTGATACTGAAACACTACAAAAAATTTGGATTATCCGAAAATCTCTTTCTGAAATGAATCTACTAGAAGCAATAGATTTTTTACGCTACCGTATTTATAAAACAGAAAACAATAAAGAGTTTCTTGATTCTATGATTGAGAATAGGAAAATTATTTATCAAATCGAATAGCAATAATATCCCTAAAAATCAAAACATGTCATCAATATTTCTTTTTAAGACTTTTAAAGAAAAATATTTTTCTGAAAACGTTAACCCTGTAAATTTATATTTAAAACTAAGAGATTATTTCCCCAAAAGTTTACTATTCGAGAAAATATGTGCTTCCATTCTTTGTATAGATCCAATTTCAGAGATTTGGATTGATAAAAATCAGGCCAATATTTCTTATCCAAACGATTACTCAGAAAGCTTCCTTATTGGAAGTAGATCAGAAGTTCAGAGGATAATCGATAATTTCTTTAAAAAATTTAGATCGGAAAATATAGCTTCTCCTTATTCAGGTTTTTATGGATATTTTTCCTACGAAAGCATTCAATATTTTGAAAATATTTCCTTAAAATCTCCCATAAAGTACCCCTACCGTATTCCTCAAATACGTCTTAAATTTTACATTAATCTTATAATATTTCATACTTCTTGCGAAGAAATCATTTTTGTCAAACATAATTTGACTGAAAAAAAAGGAATTTATTCAATTAAAAAATTGAATAATTTTCTTAAAAAAACGAAGAAAAATTATGTTTTTTCATTTAAAATTTCTGGACAACTAGACTCTAACATAAGCAATGAAGAACACAAAAATATGATTATACAAGCAAGAACATATTGCTTGTATGGAGATATCTTTCAAATCGTTCTATCTAGACAATTTAGTCATAAATTCATAGGAGATGAATTTAATGTTTACCTATCTCTTAGGGAGATAAATCCATCTCCATATTTATTTTATTTCGATTATGGAAATTACAAAATATTTGGATCTTCTCCAGAAGCACAATTAATCGTCAAAAAAAACCTCGCTTCCATTAATCCTATTGCTGGAACGATTACTCGATCTGTAAATAAAATGGAAGAAAGTATCGTTGTTCAAAAACTTCTCCTAGATCCCAAAGAAAATTCTGAGCATATCATGCTTGTTGATTTAGCTAGAAACGATTTAAGCAGAAACTCATCAAAAGTAAGAGTGGAAAGTTTCAAAAAACTTCAATATTTTTCCCATGTTCTGCATATGGTTTCCAGAGTTTATGGAAAACTATATTCTGATATTTCTACAATGAGAATATTCAGGGAAACATTCCCTTCAGGTACTCTTTCCGGAGCCCCAAAATATAGGGCTATAAAAATTATAGACCAGATAGAGAATCAACATCGTGGAATTTATGGGGGAGCTATCGGTTTTTTAGGACTAGACGGAGGAATGGATTCATCTATCATTATTCGATCCTTTCTAAGTAAGGAAAACACTCTGTTTTTTCAGGCAGGAAGTGGCATACTCTATGAGTCTAAAGAAGATAATGAAGTTCAAGAAGTAAAAAATAAGCTATCGGCTTTGTTTAAATCCATAAATTTTTCCAAAAAAAATTTAAAACTATGGAGGGTAAAATATTAGTCGTAGATAATTACGACTCCTTTACATACAACTTAGTATATATGGTAAAAAAGCTTTCAGGAAAAAATCCAGATGTATTTAGACATGATGAAATATCTTTAGATAATGTTGAAAATTATGAAAAAATAATACTTTCTCCAGGTCCTGGAATACCAAATGAATTTAACCTTCTAAATTCTCTTATTAAAGTTTATTCCTCAACAAAAAGCATATTAGGAATATGTTTAGGTCTCCAAGCTATTGGAGTTGCATTCGGGGCAAAATTAATAACCACAAAAAAAGTTTATCATGGTAAATCTCATTATATACAGATTAACGATTCTAAAGAAGTTCTTTTTAAAGGATTACATAGAAAGTTTAAAGCTGGACGTTATCATTCTTGGGTTTTGTCAAAAGAGGATTTTCCAAATGATTTAAAAATCACGGCACTTGGTCCATTAAATGAGATTATGGCAATCAGACATAAAACATACGAAGTACGTGGATTACAGTTTCATCCTGAATCTATTTTAACTACACAAGGAGAGAGAATAATAGGAAATTGGCTTACATAATGAAAGAAACTCTTATCTTCCACAAAAGTTTATACAGGGAAAAAGCCAAACGTATTTTTATAAACATATTTATGAATCGATTGAACCGATCAAATATAGGAAAACTCATTACTCTTTATAAGATGAGATTTCCTTCTGTAGAAGAAATAGAAGGCTTTCGAGAAGCTTTTATGCAATTTTGCATAAAAGTTTATTTGGGAGATTTACCAGTCATAAACATCGTTGGATCTGGAGGTGATGGGAAAAACACTTTTAATATTTCCACTTTAGCTTGTTTTGTTGGCTCTGGTGCTGGCTGTAAGGTAATTAAGCATGGAAATTACAGTGTATCCTCTATTACTGGATCTTCCACCCTTTTAAAAAAACTAGGATATACTTTTCCAAAAAATGAAAGTCAATTAAAAAAAAATATTGAAATATCTGGGATTTGTTACCTTCACACTCCTCTATTCCATCCTCATTTAGATAAGATATCTAGAATTCGAAAAGAACTCTCTATAAAAACATTTTTTAACATTCTTGGTCCACTTATTTCTCCAATAGAACCCAAAAAATTTTTAATAGGAGCAAGTGATTTTTATATAACCCAGCTATATAATATTTTTTATCAGAAAACTGATTCTAATTATTCTATAATTCATAGTCTTGATGGATATGATGAAATTTCTCTAACTGATAATTTTATATGCTATACTAGAAAAGGGGGAAAACTCTACTCCCCTAGGTCATTAGGAAAAAAAAATGATGAAAATGAAGTAATTGGGAGTAAAAGTATTGAAGAAAATACTAATATATTTTTTGATTTTCTTTCAAAAAAGGGTACGTTTGCACAAAACGAAGTTGTATTAGCAAATACTGCTTTTGCTTTAATGCTGTTAAATAAAGAAAACTTTGAGAAAAGTTATTCTCTAGCTAGAGCATCTTTAAAAAACGGAAAAGCAAAAGAAGTATTAAAAAACTTTCTTAATTAAAGAGAATATTATGAATTTTCTTTCCAAAATTCTTTCTAAGAAGAAAGAAGAGATTAGAAAAAATAGTAAAAAAAAATCAATAGAAGAACCAAGAAAGTGTCTTTCCCTATCTAATAGCATTAGAAAAAGCAAAACTGGAATCATTGCAGAATTCAAGAGAATCTCTCCTACTAAAGTACTTATTAACGAAAGATTTTTTATAGAAGACGTAGTTATAGGATATGAAAATGCTGGTGCATCTGGTGTATCAGTTTTAACTGATGATAAATATTTTTCAGCTAGAAATGCTGATCTACCTAAAACTCGGAAAAACGTTTACCTTCCATTGTTACGGAAGGATTTTATTATTGATGAATCCCAAATAATAGCCTCCAAAGCAATAGGAGCTGATGCTGTTTTATTTATTACGGAAATTCTTTCAAAAGAGGTGCTCATAAAATTCGTTAAAAAAGCTAAGAATATTGGATTGGAAGTAATAATGGAACTTCATTCTGAAAAAGAACTAGATAAAATTACCATAGAGGAAGAGATTGACGTTATTGGTCTTAATAATAGAAATTTAAAAAATTTCTCAATAGATATTGAGTGTTCGGTCCAGTTATCTAGAAAAATAAATTTTTTTAAAATTTCTGAAAGTGGAATTTCTAATCTTGGAGAGATTTTCTTCTTAAAAAAGTTAGGGTTTCATGGCTTTCTAATAGGAGAAAGTTTTCTTAATTCTTCTAATCCTTGGAGTATTTGTGAAAAAATTCTACAGATTAATAATAATCTTCCTTCATTTAATGAAGAATGAAAAAAAAAATTAAAATAAAGATTTGTGGAATGAGAGAATTTTCCAATATTTCGTCTATTTCCATGTTGAAACCTGATATGATGGGTTTTATTTTTTATAGACACTCTCCTAGATTTGTTGGAGAAAATTTTATTGCTCCTAATTTAGGAAAAATATCTAAAGTTGGGGTTTTTGTGAACGCTTCGGTAGAAGAAATCTTAAGGAAAAGCTTTGAAAACAGGATTAAAAAGGTCCAATTGCACGGAGAGGAAAGTCCAAATTTTTGCCAAAAAATATCTAGAAAAGGATTGAAAATAATCAAAGCATTCCAGATAAAGGACTCTTTTTCTTTCGAAAAAGTAAAAGCATACACTGAGGTCTGTTCGTATTTTCTTTTCGACACACTTACTCCAAAATTTGGAGGAAGTGGTAAAAAATTTTTTTGGGAAAAACTTTCTGAATATAAAGAACCCACTCCCTTTTTTCTTAGTGGAGGAATAGGGCCTGTGGATAGTTCCCCCATTCTTTCGATTTCACATTCGAAATTATTTTGTATTGATATGAATAGTCGTTTCGAAGAAAAATCGACTATAAAAAATAAAATTCTATTTAAGAGCTTTCTAAAAGAAATAAGAAAATGATAGCAGACGAAAAAGGATTTTATGGTCAATTCGGGGGATCTTTCATACCTGAAATGCTTCGCTATAATATTGATGAAATTAATAGTCAATACAAAAAAATTGTTGAAAAAAAAAGTTTCCAAAGAAAATTGAATAATTATCTGAGAGATTATGTAGGGAGACCTACCCCTCTTTTCTTTTGCAAAAAATTATCCTCTATTTATTGCTCTAATATTTACCTAAAAAGAGAAGATTTAAATCACACAGGATCTCATAAAATAAATAATGCGTTAGGTCAAGCTTTGTTAGCTAAAACTCTGGGAAAGAGAAAAATTATTGCAGAAACAGGAGCAGGTCAACATGGAGTTGCTACCGCAACAGTTTGTGCTTTTTTAGGAGGTCTTGAATGTATTATATTTATGGGAAAAAAGGATATAAAACGTCAATCTCCCAATGTTTCCCGTATGAATATGCTTGGAGCAAAGGTAATTCAAGTTTTTAGCGGCCAAAAAACTCTTAAAGATGCCGTAAATGAATCTATACGTTTTTGGATTAATCACCCAGAAAGCTATTATTTGATTGGTTCTTCCGTAGGGCCCCATCCATATCCAAAAATGGTAACAGAATTTCAGTCAATTATTAGTGAGGAAATACGGGAACAACTTCTTAAAAAAGAAGGCGTTACTTACCCAAATTACATACTGGCTTGTATTGGTGGGGGGAGTAATGCTTCTGGTGCTTTTTATCATTTTTTAAATAGAGAATCAGTAAAGCTTATTGCAGTAGAGGCAGCTGGAAACGCAAAAACTTCTGAAACATCTACTGTTACTCTTATAGGAACTAAGGGAGTTTTACATGGAAGTATATCTATAATAATGCAAAATGAAGATGGACAAATTGTTAACCCTTGTTCAATATCAGCTGGATTAAATTATCCAGCCATTGGACCAATGCAGGCTCATTTTTTTGATAGTAAAAGAGTTCAGTTTATTAGTGTAACTGACGAAGAAGCTTTGCAGGCTGCTTACGAAATTTCTAAACTTGAAGGAATTCTTCCTGCTTTAGAAAGCGCTCATGCCTTAGCTATCTTGCCGAAGTTATTTCTTAAACGTGAAGATTTGGTAATTGTCAATCTCTCAGGTAGAGGAGATAAAGATATGAAAGCTTATATTCATCATTTCACTTAATCATATCACTTAAATCTCAGAGGAGGCTAAAATTTTCACCCTGTGAACTCTATAAAAGAATGTTTTTTTGAAAAAAAAAAGTATATATTAAGTATTTATTTCACAGCAGGTTATCCAAATATAAACAGTACACAAAAAATTTTTAAAAAATTACAAGAAATTAAAGTAGTGGACATTATTGAAATAGGCTTGCCATATTCAGATCCTTTATCTGACGGTGTCATTATTCAAAATAGCAGCCAAAAAGCTATAGAAAATGGGATAACCATCAAGCTATTCTTCAGTCAATTTTATGCAATTAAAAAAAAAAAACCCATAATCCTTATGGGCTATTATAACCAGTTTATAAAATTTGGAGAAGAAAGATTTTTAAAATATTGTATTAAATCTGGAATATCTGGTTTAATTTTTCCAGATCTTCCAGTTGAAATTTATAAAAGTAAATACCTCTCTCTTTTTAAGAGCTTTGATTTACCCTTGATTTTCCTAGCAACCCCCAAAACTACTGATAATTCTATTCTTATGCTAAGTAAGATAACAAGAAGTTTCTTGTATTTGGTTTCTTCCTCCTCAACTACAGGGCCTAAGAAAAAAATTAGTTATGAACAATTATTTTTTTTTGAAAATATTAAAAATTTAAATTTTAATATTCCTAAATTGGTTGGTTTTGGAATATCCAATAAAATACATTTTAATATAGCTTGTTCTTCTTTTGAAGGGGCAATAATAGGAAGTGAATTTCTCAGTTTTTTAGAAGAAAAAAGATTAGAAGAAAGTATTGAAAATTTTTTAAATTTTTTTTTTGCTTAACTTAAATGAATATTTAATACATGTTTCGTTTTTTCAGTTACCTTAAATCTATCGTCTAGTCTTCTTTTTACAATCCATACTATATCATTATAAGCATTTGTCAAAATCCAAATATGATCTTTTTCAAAAAGGGAAAGTTTTTCGTCTTTAAAATACTTACTTAATTTTTTCTTAAAATTTAAAGGATAAAAATAATCGCCTTTTTTCCAAGTTCTTAACTGTAAAGGCCAGTGTAATTTATACAAATCTACGGCAGCATCTGCTGATGCTTCAATCTTATTATTGAAGGAAAAATATAAAGAAAAAGGGGTTTTTTTAGGTAAAAGATCTATTATTTTATAGACTTTTTGCTCTATATTTATTATCCTAGGCACAAGGATCCAATAATTTCTATCTTTTAGAATTCTGTATTTTCTTGAAAATATTTGCTTTCCTGATTGTGCGTTTAAAAGCCGAATCATATCAGTAATATTTACAAAACCATAAGGGGAAAATAATTTAAAAAGACAAGTAGTTAGAGTTTGGATTTTTTTCAGTTTTTTACAGTTTATTTTCCAAAAATAGGGATGGAATGTTTTTTCTTCAGTAATTTCTTCAGAAATTTTTTGTAAATATTCATTTTCTAAATGAGAAGTATCATACAGATAATTGATCGTTTTTTGGAAATTTTTGGAAAAATTTATAGAAAGTTTTTTTAAAACTGGGACTAAGCAGTTACGAACACTGTTTCTAAAATATTCATTTTTACTATTGCTTGTGTCTTCTCTCCAAGAAATATCATATTTATTGGCATAAGAGATAATTTCTGCTTTAGTCAAAGTCAAAAGTGGCCGTATATATTGCTTTATTTTTTTAGGAATGCCTAAAAACCCTTTAATTCCAGTTCCTCTAATAAGATTAAGAAAAAAATTTTCTATAGAATCATCTAAATGGTGACCTAAGGCAAGAAAATCGTAAGATTTTGTTTTTAGCAATTGCTCAAACCAATCATAACGAAGTTCTCTTGCCGTAATTTGCATATTTTTATTTGCAATAACATTAAAGCGTTTCTTATATAGAGGTATATTTTTTTTTTTACAAACGTCAGTTACGAAGGTTTCATCTTTATTAGAAAAATCTCCTCTTAACTGAAAATTAGCATGAACAACACCTAATGGTCTCCTTAGTTTAAGGAGAATATTTAATAGCGTCATGCTATCGATTCCTCCACTTACAGCCACAAGAATTTTTTTATCTAATGGAAGGATTTTTTTAATCTCTCTGAAAAGTTTTTCTTCATTTAACATCTTTTAAAAGACTTTTTAGGTAAAAAACTATCTCTTCAATAGATTTACCTTTAATAGATATTTTTTTTTTAGCTCTTTCGTAGATGCCCTTTCTCTCAGAGAGTTGATTATTTATGAATATCAATAAAGATTTATCATCTAAATGGGAAATTATAGGTCTGGTTTCTCTTTGTAAACGCAATCTTTCAAATAAAGAAGAAACTCCGTATCTTAGGTAAACAGTGCATGCTTTTTCATTCATTATATTTATATTTTCATAATGGCAAGGTGTTCCTCCACCTAAGGCTAGTATATAGGATTTGGAGTTGTTTAAAAACTCTTTCAGAGTTTTATGTTCTATCTTTCTAAAGAATAATTCCCCATTTTTTTTGAATATGTCAGAAATAGACTTTTTTTTCTTATTGCAGAGAAGATTATCAATATCATAAAAATAATGCTTTAAATATGAGGAAAAAGCATGACCCACGAAACTTTTTCCACATCCCATGTATCCAACTAAAATTAAGTTAAAAAAAAAATTATTACGGTTTAATACTATATAATTTTGTTTTTAACAATTAAATTTACATTTTAATTTTGCAAATTTTTTTATTTTATATACACCAAGACTTGGTAGCTCAGTTGGTAGAGCATTACACTTTTAATGTAAGGGTGCTGGGTTCGATACCCAGCCAAGTCAATTGTCCCTATCTAAAAATTCTTGTGTAGCAAGTACAGTTGGGTGAGGAATTTCCTCAAATAACTTGGAGATCCCAACTGTTTCTTTATTTTCCAAAATTTCTTCTAGTGACTTATCTTTAAAAGAATAAAATTTTTCCATTTTTTGAGAGATTTCATCTTTGATAAGTTTATTTATTTTATAAGATCGTTTACTCAATCTTAAAATAACAGCATAAATGCTTTCTCCAGATTTTTCTATTTTTTTAATATCGAAAATTTTAATTGTTTTTGGTATTTTTTTTAGTTTTCCGAAATCCATATATAATTAAATGAAGTTTATAACTTTTTCTTGGAAAGAAACATATAAAAAATAGCCTCTTCTCTGAAACTACTGTTTCTAAAATCTCTAAAATCATTGAGGAAGTTTTTAAAAGATACGTAAGCTGCTTTATATTGCATCATGTTATAATAAGTTTTTGATCTTTCGAAAGATTTTTTTTCGGTAATTTTTAACAATTTTTCTAATAATTCTTTAGCTTTAGAAGAATTTTTCTTATATGGATATTTTTTTAAAAAAAATCTTAGCCTTTCTATAACTAAATAAGTATTCTTCTGATCAAGCTCAAAATCTTTTGAAGATAAATAAGAGCAATAAGCGGATTTAAATAACGCTTCTTCGGAAAATTTATCATTTGGATAAAGATGGTAAAAGTTGGAAAATTGAACTCCTGCTAAAAAGTAATTTTTTACCTTAAAATTAGACCTTGCTGTCTTATAAAGAAGAGCTTTTTTCAATTTCTCTTGATTAATAGAAACTAAACGATTAAATAATTTTAGAGATTTTTCATATTTTTTACTTTCGTAAAGTAAACAAGCTTGATATAAAATTTTATCGGAACTATTGTTAGTTCTCTCTATAACTAGAGAATTGTTATTTTTAGAGAGAAAAAACACCCCTATTATAGGAATAAAAATTTTAAAAAACTTACAGATCATAAGAGTAATTTTTTTATTATGGATTTAGTTACTTTTCTATATTCTATCTTAATTTTTTCTCTAAGGGTTAGAGAAGCTTTAACTAATGGCAATCTAACGTTAGATTCGCAAATTCCAATAATTTTTAACAAAGCTTTAATTCCTGTTGGATTGCCTTCTTCAAAAAGAAGATGAATCATCTCTATAAGATTATAGAATAATATAAAAGCTTTTTCAGGCTTATTTTTTTTTGCTAAAAAAATCATATCAGAAAATTGTTTAGGAAAACCTTGAGCTATTACAGAAATAGCTCCATCACCTCCACCTAAAATAATAGGTAAAGCCAAAGAATCATCTCCAGAAATTACTCTGAAATTTTCTGGTTTTTTATTAATTATTTCATAAGCTTGGAAAAGATTTCCAGAGGCTTCTTTAACTCCTACTATATTGGTAAACTCGTTAGCTAAATGAACAATAGTTTCTGTTAGTATATTAGAAACTGATCTTGATGGAACATTATAAATCATTATATCAGAAGTTGTATATTTAGCAATATACTTAAAATGTTTATAAAGTCCAATCTGGTTTGGACGGTTATAATAAGGCGAAACAGAAAGTATACATTCAAATTCAGCGAGATCCGTCTTATAAATTTGCTCTATCACTCTTTCAGGGTCATTTACCCCAATTCCTAATATTAATGGAAGGTTTTTTCCATTAGCTGATTTAATACTATTGATAATATCAATTTTTTCTTTTTCTTTTAAAGAAAAAGGCTCAGCTGTACTTCCTAGTAAAACTAGATAAGAAACTCCTCTTTCACTTGTAAAAGCAACAAGTTTTTCAAGATTTTTAAAATCAATTTTTCCCTTTTCTCTAAAAGGAGTTATTAGAGCCGCCCCAGTTCCATATAATATACAATTGTGATCCATATTCTTAAGGAGAATTATTGTTTTATTAAAATAAAATGTATAAAAATTTTATAGATTACGTTAAAATTTACTGCAAAAGTGGAAAAGGAGGATCTGGATCTGTACATTTTCGTAGAGAAAAATTTAGAGGTCCAGATGGAGGAAATGGAGGAAATGGAGGAAATGTAATATTTAGAGTAAATCATAACTGCTGGACTCTTTTACATTTAAAATATAAAAAGCATCACATAGCTGAAAACGGGTTTCCTGGGGGAAAGAATAGACTAAGTGGAGCAAAAGGTAAAAACTGCGTTATAGAAATCCCAATAGGGACAGTAGTAAAAAATGATAAAAATGAAATTCTTCTCGAGATTACAAAAAATAATCAGGAAAAAATCCTTTTCAAAGGAGGAAAAGGGGGATTAGGTAATTGGACTTACCGAAGTTCTAAACCTTGTTATTCTCAATATGGGATGAAAGGTAGAGAAGGATGGATTATTCTTGAACTAAAACTTTTATCCGATGTAGGGTTAGTTGGATTTCCAAATGCAGGAAAATCTAGTCTATTAGCTGCAATTACCTCCTCTAAACCTAAAATTGCAGATTATTCATTTACGACCCTAACTCCTTATTTAGGGATTGTTTTTTGTTCTGATTATAGGGATTTTATTATGGCAGATATTCCAGGTCTGATTGAAGGAGCTACTAAGGGTAAAGGACTAGGATATAGATTTTTAAGACATCTTGAAAGAAATTCTGTTCTTCTTTTTCTTATTCCAGCAAACTCTAAAGATTTTGAAAAAGAGTATGAAATACTCTTGTCTGAACTCCGAGAGTATAATCCATGTTTGCTTGAGAAACCTCGTTTAATAGTTATTTCTAAATCTGACTTAATTAATGAAAATATTAAATACCATATAAAGAAAAACTTATCTTTTCAACCCATTTTCATTTCTTCAAAAAATAAAGAAGGATTGATAGATTTAAAAGAAAAATTATTGGAGAAAGTACAATCTTCTACTTATTTCTTTAGATAATATAGATTTATTGTCATTTTTCTGGTATTACCCAAGAATCAAACTGTTACCCAAACGTATAGCTTCTTCCTTCACCTTTTTTGTCTGCTGATTTAGCAATAATTGCTGATTTTTCATATCCAATTTTTGTATTTAATACTGTATCAAGCATTAGAGATCGATCAAGTAATTCTTTTTTCCTTTCTGAATTCGGAATAATTCCATCGACACAATTTATACTGAAGGTAACAAGCATCTCCTATCAAACGAGCTGATTGTAAAAAATTATAACCAGTTTAAAAACATTTAATTTTAAATTTCCAAAAGAATTTGCTATAGAAATTGTAACATCGTTACTCATTACCTGAGCACAAACCATGCAAAGTGCTTGCATACAGAGAAGCTATCTATCATTAGATAGCTTCATTACAGAAAGCTGTTTTACCTAAGGTGAGATAAACGGGAGTAGATGCAGTTACAACAGCGGTAGGCCAGTGTTAATGGCGTAGCGTCTTCCTCTATCTCTTTAAAAGCCTCAGTAAAGGAATTTTGCAGTTTTTTTTAGCCCACATACACCAATTCTTTAAATACTCATTGCTGTAGGGTAAGTGTGCCCCTAATGACCTCATTAAGATTCATATCAGAATGTGTACAGTTTGCCAAACTACCACTCTCATCACAGACTTGTGATATTAAATTCCTTTTTTTTTCCTCGATTAAGCCTTAATCAAAATTAGCATAAGCAGCAGCTTTTTTAAGATAGGCAAAAGCTCTACGAAGGCATAGAACAATCTTAAAATTACTTCTTGAACGTTCTGTCTGTGCACCCCACATATGGGACCTTAACTTTTACTAAAGTGTCTATTTATATGCGAAAATTCATTGCTTTTTAATTTTATGATAGATGTTATTCCTTTTCTAGGTTTTTTATTTTTTTTATATATGAGCATATAAGGTTTTTGGTGCTTGATTTTTCTAAGTGCAATTATTCCATTTTGGAGCACGCCTTTAGTGTTTCTATTAGTGTTTCTAAAGGTGTAGAGACAGCGTCTATTCCAATTTTAGCACATTCTCCAATGCACATTGGATTCTGGATTGAAGCAGCAAGAATTTTAGTTATAAAACCATAATTATTATAAACTAGTCTTATATCCTTTAAGCTATTATAAGAAAAATCTTGAACGTAAGAAGCTCTCGCCTTAGCTGCTAAAATTGCTTGACTAAGAGAAAATGCTAATGTACAGTTTGTTTTAACGTTTCTATCGGAAAAATACCGAACGGTTTTTAAGCCTTTCATGGGGATTTTTCCGACAATCTGTGGATGTAAATCTACTAAAAACTCCGCTTCTTTAACTATACCATAAAAATCATTGGAAATTACTTCCACGCTTACATCCCTCTCAATTAGATAGCAAATATTTTGATAATGTTTAAAAATATTCCTGTTTACAATGATGTTTTCTTTAGCTATTAAAGATGGATTTGGAGTTACTCCATCAATTATTCCTAAATCTTTTGCTTGACGAATTTTTTACAGATTTGCTGTCTCAATAAAAAAATACATAATATTCACACTTAACCTAACAAATATAAATAATTATTTTTGAATATACTTCTACAATAAAACGTTATTTACCCTGTAACCCATTCATATTGCCATTAAAGTCATACTCCTTTAATAAAAAAATTCCTGCCCCAAATGCTATTTATTAAGCAAAAAATATAAAACAAAATTAAAGATATGTCTTCTCTCTCTAGTTCTAATTTAGAATCACTACATCAAATACGTTTTCAAATGATTTTTTGACCTTTTCTTTCAGATCTTTCATTGGTATTTTTTCATGCAACTCTCTAGCTAGAGAGGTTACTGATTTATTTCTAATCCCACACGGTATTATATATTTGAAATATTTCAAATTAGTGTTAACATTAATAGCAAAACCATGCATACTTACCCATCTACTCATTCTAATTCCTATTGCACAAATTTTTCTAACTTTGGAAGTTCCAACATCAATCCATACCCCAGTCTCTCCAGATGATCTTTCCCCCTTTAAACCATAACAGTATAAAACCCGTACTGTGACTTCTTCAAGCATTCGTAAATATTGAAGAATATCAGGAATAAAGTATTCCATATCTAAAATTGGATAAACAACTAGTTGGCCCTCTCCGTGAAAAGTGATATCTCCACCTCTATCAATTTTGTAAAAACAAGCTCCAAATCTTTTAAAATCTTCTTCAGACAAAAGAAAATGTTGAACATCTCCCCCCATACCCAGAGTATAAGAATTGGGATGTTCAACAAATAGTAAATAATTTGACGGTACTTTTCTATTTTTTTTCAAAAATTTAAAATGAGCTATTTTCTCAAAAAGTACGCGTTGATATTTCCATGTTTCTTTATAATCTTTCTTTCCTAAATCTTCCAAAAAAACTTTTAGCATTTTAAAAAAAAATATGAAGAAAATAGAAAAAACGAATCATTTTAGTTCTAAAATTACTAAATCGCTAGATTTGCCCGCAGCACAGGCTATGCTTTATTCTTCTGGACTAGAAGAAAAAGATTTTAAAAAGGCTCAAGTGGGAATTGTAAGCAATTGGTATGAGGGGAACCCATGTAACATGCACCTAAATAAGTTGGGAAAGAAAGTAAAAATTTCGATAGAAAGCCAATCAATGATTGGCTTTCAGTTTACTACAATAGGTGTAAGTGATGGTATATCAATGGGGACATCTGGAATGCAGTATTCTCTTCCTTCTAGGGAACTTATTGCAGATAGCATAGAAACTGTTGGATACGCACATCATTATGATAGTTTAGTAGCGATACCTGGCTGTGATAAAAATATGCCTGGGGCAGTAATGGCCTTGCTTCGACTTAACAGACCAGCTATTATAGTATACGGAGGAAGTTCCTCCTCCGTATACTATAAAGGTAAAAAACTTAATATTGTTTCAGCATTTGAAGCTTTAGGGGAAAAAAAAGAGAATAATATTTCAGAAAAGGAATATCGGAACATTATCAAAAATTCTTGTCAAAGTTCAGGATCATGTGGTGGAATGTATACTGCTAATACGATGGCATTAGCATTGGAAGCAATGGGAATGACTCTTCCTGGTTCTTCTTCTTTTACAGCAACTAGTTATGAAAAATACAAAGAATGCCATAAAATAGGTCCCGCAATAAGAAGACTTATTGAAGATAATATAAAGCCCAAAGATATAGTTACCAAAAAATCTATTGAAAATGCAATAACGTTGACTGTTGCTTTAGGGGGGTCAACTAATTTAGTTTTGCATTTGTTAGCTATTGCTAGAACCGCTGAAATTGATATAAGTCTAAAAGATTTTCAAGAGAAAAATAAACAGGTTCCTCTAATTGGAAATTTAAAACCTAGTGGTTCATATCTTATGGAGGATTTATCTCCTTTTGGAGGTACTCCTGTTATAATGAAATATTTATTCAAATTCGGGTTTCTGCATGGAGATTGTCTAACTGTAACAGGTCGAACATTGGAAGAAAATATTCAGGGTTTTCCTGATCCTGAAATTGATGAAATGTTTTTTACTCAAAAAGTAGTATATCCATTAAATAGTCCCATTAAAAAAAATGGGCATATAGTTATTTTATACGGTAATCTTGCTCCTTCTGGAGCAGTAGCTAAAATTACAGGGAAAGAAGGGTTTATTTTTTCTGGATTTTCTAGAACTTTTAATTCTGAAGAAGAAGCGAATAGAGCCATCTTAAATAGGGAGATTCATGTTGGGGACGTAGTCGTTATTCGATACGTCGGGCCTAAAGGAGGCCCAGGAATGCCAGAAATGCTCAAGCCAACTTCTTGTATTGTTGGGGTAGGACTGGGAAAAGATGTTGCATTGATTACAGATGGGCGATTTTCTGGTGGTTCTCATGGTTTTGTGATTGGACATATTAGTCCAGAGGCCCAAGTTGGGGGTCCAATTTCCTTAGTTGAGGATGGAGATTTAATAAGTATAGATGCTAAAAATAAAAGAATAACTTTAAAAGTTGGAAAAGAAGTTCTTCAAAAAAGAAGAAGTAAATGGGCCCCTCCTACCCTAAAAGAAAATAGGGGATATTTATATAAATACGCTAAATTGGTATCTTCTGCAGAAGAAGGATGCATTACTGATAAATAGCATGTATAGGGGAAAAACATGCTGTGGTTCTGAAATTTTGATAAAGTCTCTTTTAGATGAAAAAGTTAATTATGTATTTGGCTATCCAGGTGGGACAATCATGCCTGTTTATGATGTTATGCATTTTATGAGAGAAAAATATATTAATCATATTTTAACTAGGCATGAACAAGGGGCTATTCATGCTGCTCAAGGTTATTCCAAAGTTAGTGGAAAGGTTGGGGTATGTCTTACTTCTTCTGGACCTGGAGCCACTAATTTAGTTACTGGATTGTCAGATGCGATGGTGGATAGCTCCCCCATTGTCTGTATCAGTGGGCAAGTATCCTCTTCTTTAATTGGAACTGATGCTTTTCAGGAAATAAATATCATCGATATTTCTTTATCTGTCACGAAATGGAATGTTCAAGTTCCATATGCAGAATATATTTATCCAACTATTCGAAAAGCTTTTTATATCTCTAAAATTGGAAGACCTGGGCCAGTACTTGTTGATCTTACTAAGAATGCTCAGTTTCAGAGAATCCATTTTTATGGGGGCCCTTATGGATTTGAAAAGTATAAAAAAGAGATTATTTACATAAATAAAATTAAAAAGGCTGTTGAACTAATTAATTCTGCAACTAAGCCATTCATAATATTTGGACAAGGAGTTATTTTAGCTAATGCAGAAGAGGAATTAAAAAAATTTGTTGAAAAAACAGGAATACCATTTGCCTGTACACTCCTAGGATTAGGTGCATTAGATAGTGAACATCCTCTTTTTATGGGAATGCTAGGAATGCACGGAAACTATGCTCCAAATGTTTTAACCAATAAGTGCGATGTTCTTATTTCTATAGGGATGCGATTTGATGATAGAGTAACAGGGAATATAAATGGATATACCCAAAAAGCAAGTATTATTCATTTAGATATAGATCCTTGCGAAATTGATAAAAATATCCCTTGTATTCTCCAAATACTTGGAGATTGCAAAATTACATTACCGAAATTTACATCTCTTGTAAAGAAAAAGAGTCATGGAGAATGGCTAAAAAATTTTTTATATTTAAAAAATAAAGAGGAAAAAATTGTTTTAAAAAATGATCTTTATCCGAATCCTAAAAAATTTACTATGGGAGAAGTCATTCATAAAATAAATCAGTATAAAAAAAATAACGCAATATTAGTAACTGATGTAGGACAGCATCAAATGATCGCTTCCAGATATTTTAATTTTTCTCCTAAAAGGAGCCAAGTTACTTCTGGAGGTATTGGGACAATGGGATTTGCCCTTCCAGCATCTATAGGTGCTAAAATTGGAGGAAAAAAAAATCGCCAGGTAATTTGCGTAACAGGAGATGGGAGCATTCAAATGACTATTCAAGAACTCGGAACCATTTTACAGAGCAATATTACTGTAAAAATTGTATTGCTCAATAATAATTTTTTAGGAATGGTACGGCAGTGGCAACAACTTTTCTTCGAAAAACGTTATTCGTATACTGAATTAGTCAATCCAAATTTTATTAAGTTGTCTAGAGCCTATGGAATTTATGGAGAAAAAGTACAGTTTAGGAAAAATCTCGTTACAGCAATAACAAAAATGTTTTATGAAAGTAATGGTCCTTACTTTCTTGAAGTAATTATAGAAAAAGAAAATAACGTTTTTCCAATAATACCTTCATTTACAAAAGTAAATGAAGTTCTGTTAATGTAAATTAAAGTAGAAAAAGATTCGTATGATCAAATCAATAATTTCATCACTTCCATTCCCAATAAATATTTTTTTATCACAAATATTTTTAATAAATGAGATCTCTTTCTTAAGTTCTACTTGAAAAGGATTCGGATAACGGTGATATACCTCAC